>JADHYE010000001.1 GCA_016782605.1 Candidatus Paceibacterota bacterium
AATATTTTTTTTCACCATTTTGATAAAAAAAGTGTAAACGATAGTATCCTTTTTCATCTTTCTTCGAAAAATCTTTTTGAGTACTTTCTGCATAAGGCTCTCTGGCTGAATTTATATTATTTTTAAATTCATCGGTTTTCCCATACCAAAAAATAATATCGTGCTTTCTGGGAAAAAATCTTGTTGTGCTTGTTCCACCTTTATAGCTCCAGATTATTTCGTTAATAAAATTATCGTACCCGAAAATTTTATCCATTTCAGTTTTAATATAATGGCTCGCGTGCCAGTCGCAGTGGACATAAATTGAACCAGTTTTTTTCAAAACCCGGCGCATTTCCCAAAGCCGAGCATTGAACCAAACTAAATATGAATCAATTCCTCCTTCCCAAATATCGTAAAATGAACGAACTTCGTTAGTGTCACCCCAGATGACATTATAATTTCTGCCCGAAAAAAATGGCGGGTCAATATAAATCAAGTCAATTGATTCGCTCGGCAAAGTGCGCAAAACCTCCAAATTGTCGCCCAAAATTAACTGGCTTACCGGTTTATCGGACGCATTGAAAATAACCGTGTCGCCATGATTTCTCGGATGTAACCGGGGTAAATGAATCCACGGAAAAATATGGTCGTAGCCCTTATTATCTTTCCAACCCATTGGCGGATGCGTAGGATCCGGCAAATTACTGGTCTTTCGCCTTATTTTATCAGCCGCGGACAAAACCTTTTTCTGTTGCGGCAAAACCTGCTCCGTGGACTCCTTTTGAATTTTTTGTAAATCTTTATAATCCATATTTTAATCCTCGTCTTTTAAATTTTGGGGGCCCATGCCCCGTAGTCACTGAGCCTGCTGAAGTGTACTACTGGGGTTTTTAAATTAATTTTTCGCGGGGACGGCAGGTTTTTGGCAGGGATTTTAGTTTCATGTCTTTATTTTTAATTTTTCCAGGGCGTATAATTTTATTGCCTCTGGATAAATCTCCTGTTCTGCTTTCTGCACTCTTTTCCTTAAAGTATTGATACTATCATCTTTATAAACCGGAACGGCTTTTTGCATTATTATTGGGCCGGCATCTTTACCCTCATCTATAAAGAATAATGTGCAACCGGAAATTTTACACCCGTAATCCAATACAGCTTTATGGACGCTTCTATCAAGGCCAGGAAAAGAAGGCAACAGGGAAGGATGGACATTCATTATTTTATTTTTATATCTTTTTACAAACCAACTACTAAATAATCTCATATAACCGATTAATACTATCAGTTGAACATTGTATTTATCTAATTTTTCAGCAATTTTCTTATCATAATCAGTTCTTTCCATCTCCCTGAGACCAAGATAATAATGTTCTATTTTATAATGTTTTGCTTTTTCCAAAATTCCCGAATCTTTTTTATCAGAAATTATTACAGCTATCCTTGCCAGGCCTTTTAATTTTCCTTTTTTAATGCTTTTAACAATAGCCG
This sequence comes from Candidatus Paceibacterota bacterium, assembly GCA_016782605.1. Taxonomy (NCBI): domain Bacteria; kingdom Bacillati; phylum Minisyncoccota; species Minisyncoccota bacterium. The sequence goes on from JADHYE010000001.1 coordinate 1,471, forward strand.
GTAAATCACTTCCATTTGTCGAGCCCACTACCCCAATTTCTAATATTTTTTTCATAATTTTTCACTTAAACAACTTTCTCTGTCTAAAGCTTTTGGCGGTTTCGATGGCGATTTTCTTTCCAAGTTTGGTCAAAGAAAATGAGGTTTTGGGACCGCCGGTGATTAATTTTCTTTTTCTTAGAGTTCGAAGCTGACGATCAAGTTTAAGGGAATCTGGCCATTGAGGATATTTTGAAAAACTAAAGGTCTCAGGAAAAAGAGTAAAACATTCTTTAATTAATCTTTCAAAATTACACTTTTCTTTGTTAGAAGTTACAGAATATATAGCAAAGAGAATTTGGTCAGTTTTTTTCATTTTCCTTTCCCAGTAGTAGAACGCTTCGCGTTCACTACGGGACTTCGCTTTCACTTTACCCCTTCAACAGACTCAGGACAAGCCTCCATTTTTACCCTTCAGCAAGCTTACTTCGATTTACTCAGTACAAGCAGGATAAACCAAAATTCAAATAAAAAGTGGTGCCCATCCTTTCGAATAAACACCACGACCAATGAACCTTATGGGCTTGATTTCAAGAAGCTTTGAATGCAACGACCAAGTCCAGGGATTGGCCCTGCTCGAGGTGTTGCCCTGCCGGCGTATCGAACATCCTTTTATCTTCCAGGATCGGTTCGACACAGAAATATTTTTCCGGCGCGTCAGTCCAAAAGACCAGGTGAGAACTCTCTTCGAAATTATCGAGCAAAGACATCTCCACCTTTCTTCCCGGCATCAGGATGTTTATCTTTGTGTCTTTAATCAGAATCATCCTGGCCTCACTGGAAAAGCCTGAATAGGTTTCACCGGCCATTTCCACCTTAACTTTGCTTGCGTCGTTGCAGACGAAATACGGATGGAATCCCGGCAATATCGGAGCAAGATGATTAATACCATCTCTCATTCGTTTGATTCTCAGCCGTATACTCATAATACCACTGCCTGCGACACTCACCGTGGTTTCATATTCCATTGACCAGGGATAATCAATATCTCCGAGACGGTTAAAGGAAAGAGTCAGCGAATTTCCAATATAATTGTGTCCCAGGGCCTCCAGGTTTCGCAGATGACCATGCTTATCGTGGGGCCCTCTCACAGATTGGCCGAACCACGGCGCGCAGATAGGACAACCGCCCCTCGGTTTATCGCCAACCATTTGCCAGGGGTAAAAAATATCTTCATTCCCCACTTTGAAACTCGTTACTGTCCCGCCTAAACTGGAAATGAGTACTTCTGCATTTTCATTTACAATCCTATATAACACCTTTTGCCTCCTTTGCTTATTTAATTTTTGTCCTAAAAAAAGAATAACATAAAAATTGTATTTTGTCAAATAAAAACACCAAATTTTGGATGCTTTTTATTCTTTAACCCTCCTGGCGCTATGGGCCTGAGTCGCATCGAAGGGTTAGAACCTGTTTTGGAAACAAAAAACCAGCGAATTCGCTGATTTCTTGTCCTCAGTTTGATTATTTTTGTTTGTTTCTTTTTCCGCTTACCCGGGTATGCTCAAGACGAGTGGCTAATCCCCATCTCCGCTCTTTACGCTGGATATCTCTTTTAAGAGGTTTTTTCATCTAACAACTATTTTTTTTCATCTTTGCCGAATTTTTCAAAAGCCCTTAATATTTCCAAAGGTACGGCAAAGATAATCGTATTTGATTGGTCGGAGCTAACGTCGTTAATAGACTGAAGAGTTCTTAAATGAAGAGCGCCTGTGGCTCCAGACAAAGTAGTAGCTGCTTTTGCCATATTGGCAGAGGCAATTACTTCTCCTTCAGCTTTAATAATGATTGCTCTTTTCTCTCTTTCAGCTTCAGCTTGTTTGCCGATAACTCTTTTCATTTCTTCTGGCAAAGTAATGTCTTTTAATTCAACATTAATCACTTCAATTCCCCAAGGATCAGAAGCTTTATCAATTACAGCTCGTATGTTTTCTGAAACACGGTCTCTAGCAGAAAGAAGCTCATCCAAATCAACCTGTCCGACAGCATTTCTCATGGTTGTCTGGGCTAATTGAGAAATAGCGTAAAAGAAATTCTCCACTTCCAAGATAGATTTGTCAGCTTCCCTGATTTTGTAATATATAACAGCATTAACGCTGACAGAAATATTGTCTTTAGTTATTGCTTCCTGGTTTGGCACGTCTACTGCCTTCACCCTCAAATCAACCTTTTTGTAAAACTGGATTATCGGCCAGACCAGTCTCCATCCAGGATCCATTAGGCCAGAATACCTACCGAAAGTAAATCTCAATCCCCTTTCATACTGGGTGATCTGCTTGATTGAAATTATAATAAGGAACAAAACTGTAAATAAAATTGTGTACGTCATATTATTTAAACGGTTAATGATTATATCTTTCTTAATCTTAACAGCATCCGAATAGTTTGTCCAATTTTAAAGGGAAGGTGGCAAAACCACTCTCCCCCTTTAAATCAATGAACACTTCTACGATTATTCTCTTTCTTATTGGATCCTTTCCCGTTTTTCTTTGGTTTCTTTTGCTTGATCCATATTCTCTTTATCCGCAATCATACCTCCTTAAAAATAAGACTACTATTTCTAAAATTAAAAGTCAAATCCTTGACATTATCTATGGATGGCATATAATGATTACCAGACGATAAGTCGAGCTTGCTTAAGCGAGTCTTTAACCACCGAATTTCCATAATGGAAATGAGGGGAGAAAAGAGGACAAAATCCTCTTTGATCTAAAAATTTAAAGTAGTAGTTAAGTACAGCGGCTTAAAGTTTCAAGGTCGCTATATAAGTTTAGAACGTTGGAATTTTAAAAGAAATTCCTAAAAAAAATGGCATTTGATTCAGATAGAGGATTCAAACCCCGAGAAATGGTAAAGGGCGATTGGAAATGCTCAGACTGCGGGGTCGAAATCACTGAACTTCCCTTTGAACCGGCTGCGGACAGACCTATTTACTGCCGCGAATGCTGGTCAAAGAAAAGACCAAGAGGAGATTTCAACAAATAATCCAAAAACAAAAATCCCGGGGATCCCCCGGGTTTTTTGTTAGACCAGCCTGCTGGTAATAAAAACCTCAATAAGAGCGGCTAAAACCAAAAAAGGAAAGATAACTTTTAAAAAGAAAATTAAAGCAAGATTCAATTCTTTTTTAATGCTCCCCTGCTTCTTGATAATCTTGTCAAAAACAACCTGGCCTAACCGATAGCCGACAGCTGAAGCTAAAATTAAAGCCGGCACTTCAATAACGCCGTGAGGCAAAGTAGCCAGAAAGAAAACAGACCAGGAAAGCATTGTCTTGGCAAAAAAAGCAACCACCCCGATAAGAGCTGCGTTGGAAAACAAAACTAAAAAAGGAAAAATACCGAAGACCAAACCGAAAACAATAACCAAAAATAAAATAAGAGAATTGTTCAAAAGAATGAATAAGAACTGGCCAAAAGCTGTCATTTCAGCCACCGGCTCCACCATTTCCATAATTTTCTTTAAAAGCACATCAGCGTCAGCAGGAGAACTTTGAGCTGAAAAGAATCCGACAAAAACAAAGAAAACAAAAAGCAAACTGAATATAATAATGTATTTTTTAAGAGAAACAATGTATTCTTTCAAAGGCATACCCTGTATATCAACTTCCAGTGCCAAACGTCTTTTTTTGACGTTGGTCCTGAATTAATCTTAACCCCAGAAACCTTAGCCCCTGAGTTGTTTTTAAATAATTTTCTCGACGTTTGGCATCTTCTGAATTTAAACAGCCTTCAAAATAGATTAGTTTGAATGGTAGCCGAAATTTGGTAGCAAAAGAAAGTCCTTTTTTGTGTTCTTCTATTCTCCTTTTCAAGTTATTGGTATATCCTATATATCTTTTATTATCTTTCAGGCTTTCAAGTACATAGGTATAGAAGAACACACTGGAAGTTGTATTACGGGGCATAATTAAATATCGTACCTTATTTCAAACCCCTTGAACTCATCCTGATAATTATCCCAAACTACGCTAAAATCGTCAATTTTAGCCCAAATCGGGCCTTTTCTGGCCCAGTTTACCATCTTATCAACGTTCTCCCTGCCCCCCTCAAAAACGCCTTCTACCCGGCTGTCCCTAAGGTTTTTTATCCATCCTGAAACCCCCAGCTTTTCAGCTTTCTTCTTGCAGCTTTCGCGAAAAAGAACGCCTTGCACTCTGCCATAAACAAAAACATGGGCGCGGATTTTCTCGTCCTTTTTCACTTTTTCTTTTTTCTCCCTTAAGAAAAACATCCTATTTTACAAAGTTAGGAAAAACCTCAGTCAAACTGTAAAAGATGGCCAAGGCAATCAATGCAAAAGCTAATATAAATTCAAATTTCATAGTGGGCAATGCAGGATTTGAATCCCGCACAACACTTCGCTTTGCTCAGTGTATACGGGACATGCCTGTTTTCAAAAACTTAGCTCTAATTTACCCCGTTTAAATTTTGGACTGTGGACGGCATAGGACTCGAACCTACAACCTTCCCGATGTGACCGGGACGCTCTAACCAATTGAGCTAACCGTCCAAAATTTGTTCGGGGCCACTGAGCTAATTGCCCGATTAATATATATTATCATCTTTGAATAAAAAATGAAGACCCCAAACTAAAAGAGAGCGAATATCGCTCTCTTTTAGGGTCTTAATGTTATATTTTTTGATTAAAGAATTCTTTGGCTTTAATCTTAGCTATCTTGAACTGAAGATTTTTCTTTGATTTGTAAACATCATAGTAATTCTTCCTTCTGTCCAGCCACTCTTCAAACCTGACGATTCTTGATCTGAAAAGCCAGATAAGCAATAAAGTAGCTAACAAAGGCAGTAAGAATGAATCCAAGAAAAGATTGTTAGTCAAACCGGTAGAAACTTCAGTGGCTGCTCCAGCTACTGCTCCCCTTGAAACAACAACTTTAGCTGTGTCTGATTTTGAGTAAGAAGCGCTGGTAGCCAAGGCAGTGTTGGTTAACTGTGTCTGGCCGAAAGTAAAGCTTGCAGCTGAAGCAACATCTGCTCTGAAAGTGATTGTCTTTTGCTGACCGGCTGATAAAGTACCGATGTTCAAGCCGTTAAGAATGTCTCCTGAAGTTGAAATATTATCAACCTTCAATTCGCCGCGGAAAATCAATCCGCTTGGCAAAGTGTCTTTAACGTTTACGTTATAAAGAGTGGAATTTCCAGCTCTGACCACTATGCCAACAGTAAGCACTTCTCCCGGGTCAGCATAAATCAAATCTGAATAAGCTGTACCTTTAGAAAGATTTCTTAATGTCTTTTCAACTGAAAAGTCAGTATATGTTTGGCCTTCAGTGTTAACAGTAACAGAATCAGAAGTTGAACCTCCAGAACCAGTACAAGTAATTGTATAAGTTCTTGAGTAAGATATGCTGCCGGTTGTTTCTGTGCCTGAAGTAGATTTTGTTCCTGTCCAAGCATTGGAAGCAGAACATGAGCTTGCATTAGATGAGGTCCAAGACAAGGTAGCTGAATTGTTATAAGGAATGGTTACTGTTCCATCGTAGCCATTGGCTTTAATGTCAACTGTAGGATAACTGTAAGATCCAGTGTTTACTGTTACAGAATCAGAAGTTGAACCTCCAGAACCAGTACAAGTAATTGTATAAGTTCTTGAGTAGGTCAATGTGCCGGTTGTTTCTGTGCCTGAAGTAGATTTTGTTCCTGTCCAAGCATTGGAAGCAGAACATGAGCTTGCGTTAGATGAGGTCCAAGACAAGGTAGCTGAATTGTTATAAGGAATGGTTACTGTTCCATCGTAGCCATTGGCTTTAATGTCAACTGTAGGCATAGCAGTAGAACAACCGCTTAAAGTTGCTTCAAATGTAACATAACCCTGGTAAGACCATCCGCCTTGTATATTTCCAAGGTTAACTTCTACGCTTCTGTAATGCTGAGTGATAGAAAGAATGGTTGGGTTGCTGGTTGTTTGGTTAGGATACCATTTAGCAGTAGAATCAAAGGTTAATTTCTGAGCAGTGCTGACATTAACTGTTCCTGTATCGGAAATATAGTCAGCGTCATAAGCCCACAAATATCCAGTAGTAACAATGTTAGTAGTATCATAGTCAGGATAGTCTATTCTGATTTTAGTGTTGTTGGCTACGCTTCCTTCAATGCAGTTTCTGTAATACACCTGAAAAGCGATTCTGTCTCCACAACCAGCTGAAACCGGATCCTGCCAACTTGTGCTTTGAGTTCTGTTTTTTACAACCAAGAGCTCTAAGTCTCCTGCATCACAGTTGAATTCAGGACAAGCAGGACAAGTTATGGCGTTGACTTCAGCAACTAATCCAAAACCAAAAGCGACTAATGCGGTTAATATTAGAACGATATTTAACTTTGACTTGAATATGTTTGTGTAAGTCATATTATTTATTTAATTATTTATTTATATATATCCTCCCTATCCGATAAAAACTTTTTCAAATTTTCATTGGATAAAGAGGATTGATGCACAATGAAGCTATGTTTCTCATTATACATCAATACCTCTTTGTTGTCAAGCGTGAAGCGTTTGCTTTTAGTTTGGTCTCGGACTGGGTCCTGGAGTTGGACTGGGTTCTGGAGTTGGACTGGGTTCTGGTGGAGGTGGTGGGGGCACAGGTACAGGATTAGGACATGGTGGAGTTGGTGACGGTACGGGCTGCGGACAAGGACATCTCACACATCCACACCATGTGGGACATGGACAAACCATGCATCCACATGATCTACCGCAAGTACTTACTCCAAAGTAAGCAGTTGCGGTCGCCTCTCGACAGTTGTCATATTGGGACCTCACCTTCACCCAATGCCGTCCGTGCGGATACATAGCAGTTGAAGCATGCAGGCTAAAAGAGAAATATCCATTAGAGTCTGTATGTCCAAAACCGGCATATTTGCCATCCACATCTACAAAGAATACTGGATCTTTATAGACAGGAGTGGAATCTTCACAGATATAACCCACTCTGCCCAGTACAGTAAACATTTGCCCTTGGCAAACAGAGCTGGGCTCCACCCTCACATCTTGTAGGGTGGTCCTGCAATTAGTGCAGACATGTGTCTGCACTAGCGGTGTGGACTCCACCATTACTGGTGGCTGTGGCGTTGGAGTTGTCGGTTGTGCTGCTGGCGTTGGAGTTGTCGGTTGTGCTGCTGGTGGCGGTGTTGCCGGCGGAACTGGCGCCTGTTGCGTCCAAGAAAAACAATTAGAACAGCAAATCGCGACCACGCCCAGTATTATCAAAAGACAAATCGCGACTCCGCCAATAATCGTAGTAGTATTATGATTCTCATTCATTCAATCTTCCCCCTTATATATTTTTTCAAACAGCTTATTACTTGACAATTTCAGCCTCCACAGCGATTCTCCTTAAATCTCTGCCCGGAGGCCAACAACTGATTAATATTAACATATTTTCATCATTTGTCAAGCCCTCTTGAGAAAGTTCCTCCCCTCTCTCCAAAAATACTTTGCGATTAACAATATACACATATTTCCTGTTATTAAAAAAAACAATTATTTCATCGCCCTCAACCAATTCATTCAAACGGCTGAAAACCCCGTCATATTTTATCTTCGGCCAGCCAACTGGCGCTGAATGCCCCAAGACTATGGTTTGGCCCGATTCCCCTGGTAAAACAGAGTCAGGGAATAAAACTACGCCAGTATTTAAAGCTTGCTGCATATCTGTCTGCTCTGCACTCTGGCTGGATACCAAAGGCGCAAAAATCTCAATCTTTGGAATTTCCACAGAATTCTCTTTTTCGTAATACTCTCCTTGATCTTCCAAAACAACAATATTAGAAGCATCATTCTGAATAACTTTCTCTGTATTAAAAGTATCTGAAAATAAACTAGAAATTACCCGATAATTAAAAACCCAGGAGATATTGCTCCAGTTAAAAATCAACAGCATCAATAAAAATAAGAAAGCAAAAGCTTTCCAAAGTTTTTTAATCTCCATACCAGGTAGTAGAAATTCGACAAATTATTATTTTTTTTACTGCCGCGGCAGTGGTCGAATTTTCACTACCTGGCATATTAGTTAATCCTGAAGTTTTGGGCAATCAGCTGAATAATTATCATCTTGTCCAAGAAAAGCAAAACAAGCCACAAAGCAGTAAATCCGGCTCCTTTCAGAATAATATCTTTGTATTGAATTTCAAATTTGCGATAAACAAATAAATCGCAAAGAAAAGTAATTAATAAGGCAAGAATAATTAAAATCAAAGAACCGTAAATGATCTTCTGAATCCAGTCGTAATAATCGCTTGTAATGAACTGAAACAGGAAGAAAGAAGGGCTTTTCTCAACTACTGCTGTCCCAGAAACAACAGCTAATTCTGAAGGCGTAGCTTCCTCTGCTAATTCTTCAGCAGGTTCTACAACCGGCTTCTCTACTGTTTCTTCCCGACCAGCGACAACCGGAGTTTCAGGAATTAATTGTTCTTCAATAACCTTGGTTTCTGGTTGCGGAGTTTGCACCGTTGCTAAAGTTGCCTGCTTTGTGCCGAAAAACTGCACAACTAAAGTAGTCTGGCCTCCCTGAAAATTGCCCCGCAAAACAGCAATGCCCATTTCCTTGTAATTGGGATTCAAGATATTCTTTGCGTGGCCGGGAGAATTCATCCAAGCTTGGTGAACCTGGCCTGACTCATAAAAACCAACAGCTAAGTTTTCTCCGGCTGACTTGTAATTGTAGCCGGCCAAACTCACCCAATGCCAAGGAGTAACTCCAGTCGGACTGTAATGGGCAAAATAACCTTTGTCCAACATATCTTTTGCTTTCAAAAAAGCAGCATTATCTAAAACAGCGTTTTCAGTCACAGGCGTCAAACCAGAAGACTGCCTAGCATTGTTGGTCATCTGTATCAAGCTGCTCTTGGTGATATCAGCGAAGAAAACGGTTCCCGGAAAACTGAGTATAAAAGGAATAATGAGCAACTTCAAAACCAGCAAACCAATGCCGTAGTACAATAAAGCTTTGCTGCTCAAAAACCTGGGCCTGTATCTGTTGTCGCCGCAGGGAAGGCACAACTTCTTAAATTTTCCGAAAAAACCCTTAATCATTGGCCTTATTGTACCAAGAAAATTGGAAAAAGTCAACTCCTGTTTAAATTTAATAGAGAAAAATGTATAATGCGAATATGCAGGTTTTTGAATTCCATTTCAATCCTAAAAAACAAAACAAAACCGGGACAGGAAAGGACGATTTTATTTTTGACAGTTTCTGTTTTGAACCGAGCAACGTCTATGAAAAAAGAATGGGCAGTTTGTATTTAGCCGGGCTTTTGAAAAACGTCCTGCCTCAGAATTTAAAATTCTTGGATAATCTGGCAAAAAAAATAAAAGAGAAATACTATAAAGCTGTTTCCGGCTCACAAGAAAAATCGCTCAAAGACACTTTAAAAACAGCCAACGAACACCTGGAAAAAATCGCCAAAGCAGGAGACGTCAGCTGGCTGGGCAATTTAAGCTTTGCCGTAGTCTCTTTAAAAGACTATGATTTGAATTTCACCAAGGTTGGCGACTTTAAAACCTTCCTTCTCAGAAAAAACAACATAGTTGATATTGACCAGAAGATACGGTTCGACGACATCGAGCCTTATCCTTTGAAAATATTCGGCAATATCGTTTCCGGGAAACTGGCAGAAAACGACATAATCGTAATCCTGAGCAAAGAGATGGCTGACGCTTTCTTAAAAGAAAATCTTTTAAGCAAAATAGCAGCTATTTTCCCCTTCAGCCAAAGAAAGCTCAAAGAGGCCTTAAACGAAAAAAAAGAGCAATTAACCAAAACTTCCGGCCTCTGCCTGCTGATCGCCCTGACCAAACAAACAAGCTCAAAAGAAAAAGAAATGATGGCTGGAAAGAAAAGCTTCAAAATGTTTTCTCTGGTCAAAGAGGTCTCCGTCCTCTTTTCCCGCTTCGCTTCCATAGGAAACTCAGCTAAAGAAGTTTTTAATCGCCGAGCTTTTATTCGTAAAAGCGAAGGCAAAGAAGAGATTTATCTCTTCGCTCCCCTGCTCAAACTGGTCAAAAAAGCAAAGCTTCCAAAGCCTTCCTTCAGAATAAAAATACCTTTCAGAAAACCGCAGATAAAAATAGCAAAACTTAAATTATCTCTGCCGAAAATAAAAGTGCCGAATTTCAGCAAAAAAATAATCCTGATTTTAGCCTTAATCGCCTTCCTGGCTTTGGGCTTCTTCATTTTCCAAAATGAAGAAGAAAATGACATCCAAGAATACCAAAAACAGCTCAACCAGATTCAAGAAAAAATACACCAGGCAGAATCGTATCTGATTATCGCTGATTTCAATCCGCAGGCCAAAGAAAACGCCAATAACATATATAAAGAGATCTGGGACGAGCTTTCCTCCCTGGAAAATATTTCATTGAATTTGCCCAAAACTGTCGCCAGCCAAGTCCAAGTTTTAAGAAACACGGTTTCAGAAGATCTTTCTAAGTTGAACAATTTCGTACAAATACCAAAGCCAGAAGAAGTTTTTAAGTTTGAAGCGAAAACATTCATTCCCCAGAAAATGATTTCATTTAACAATGAAATATATTGTTTCAGCTCTTTATCGAAAAACATACTTAAAATAAACCAGGAAAACAAAGACGAAATCCTGCAAATCAACGAGAAAATAAAATCAGCAACCCTGCTCTCAGATTCAATACTTTTTTTCTCAAAACCGAACAAACTAATTAATCTGAAAAACAGCCAATTCAGCGAAGCAATATTCCTTAAAGAGCCTTCAAATGACTTTGACTTTAACGCTTTGTCCTCTTTTCGCTCAAGCCTTTACTTTCTGGAAACCAAAAGCAATTCGATTATAAGGTACCCTTTCTCCCAAGATCTAAGCTGGGGGAATCCTGAAGCCTGGATTTCTCCGGAAACAAAAACTGCTGTTGAGTTCAAATCAATAGCAGTTGACGGTTCTGTTTGGATTTTAACGAAGGAAAACACGATTGAAAGGTACTACAACGGCAAACTGCAAGAGACGATAAATATACAAACTTTTCCTTTCGTAAAAAACCTTTCAAAAATATTCACTTCCAACCAGCTCCAATATTTATATATCCTGGAGCCGGAGCAAAAAAGAATAATCATCTTAAATAAATCAGGACAAACAATCAGACAATACCAAAGCGACAAATTCGACAATCTCTTGGACTTTTCAATTTCCCAAGACGGAAAAACAATCTGGCTTTTAAATGGCTTAACGCTTTATAAACTAAATCTCTAAAAGAAAAAGGGTGGCCGGAAAAAGACACCAGCCACCCTAAATAGATTCACAGGTGTTGACTAGAGTTAGCCATTTTTAAGCCAATGGCTATATGGACGACCGTCGAGAGCGATGAACGCTCTTCAAGTTGCGCGTAGATGCGACAACAGTAACGGCGCCGACATAGACGATCTGGCTATTACTTCGGAAATACCATCAAATGTAATGCAATTACCAGAACAGGCTATAACTTCATGGCTTAAACTCTCACGGAAAAACATACCCGCGACAAATGCGCAGTCAACCGAAACATCAGGGTGAAGCAGCCCGTGGCTTGTTGTTGTAGTAAGGCCGGGGCTGAACATTGGTGAATTGTCATGCATGGCAGAAGCCAGGTAGAGGGCAACAAAATCGGCAGAAACGTTATCTGAATTCGCCGTAAGTCCTTGCTGCCCAATGGATACTCCTCCTTGCGTCATAGGCCGGAACACTGCAGCTCCCAGGGAGTCGGCTGTCGAACCGAATTGTATATAGTTTATGGAGCCGGAAAGCAAAACACCAGCGAGGTTCCTGCTTGACATATTTGATACCGACGGTGTGTAAGCGGAACCCAGGCCGTCAACAGGAATAGTGGCTACTGTCGGCCCACCATAGTCAGTTGGAACCATTTCGGGCGCGGCCGCTACCAGCCTTGGAGCAGCCATCGTCACGCATATGACGAAAACCAGAACAAGAATGCATACGAGAGACAATATTTTTCTCACTATGCTTATGACCCCCTTTTTCATTTTTTCAGTCTCTTCCTGAAAGTCAGTATTACTTTTCTATATAATCACCCCCTTTTGTGAATCATTATGAAGTTGACAAAGCCAAAATTAGGCTACTAATTATATACATACGCTTAAATAAAGCTATTGTCAATAGAAATTGTGGAAAAATAAATTAAAAACAGCGCCTCTCAAAAAGCGCTGTTTCTAATTCAAAGATAATTTATTTCAATTCCACTTTAGCTCCGGCCTCTTCAAACTTTTTCTTTAGTTCGTCAGCTTCTTCTTTCTTAGCATTCTCTTTGACTACCTGAGGGCCGGAAGCAGCTGCGTCAACCAGATCTTTAGCTTCTTTCAGTCCTTTCTGAGTGGCATCTCTGACAACTTTTATCACTTCAATCTTCTTTTCGCCGACAGCCGTTAAAACAACGTTGAACTCGCTCTTTTCTTCTTCTGCAGCTACGCCGGGAGCGGCAGCAACAGGAACAACAGCAACGGGAGCTAAAGCTGATACTCCAAACTTCTTTTCCAAAATCTTAACCAATTCAGCCAAGTCCAAAACAGACATCTTTTCAATTTCTTCAACTAGTTTTTTAAACTTTTCAGGAATCTTTACTTCTTTTTTTGTTTCTTCTGCCATATTATTTGTCGATGAAGTTTCCCCCTTCGGGGTTTGCCTTCATCTTCACTTTCGTTTTTGCTCTGCAAAAACTTAGTTTTTAATTATAGTTAATAAATATACCAGACCTTTAAGATTATATTGCAAAGAATATACAAGGTTTGAAACCGGAGCAGAAATGCTGCCCACCAGTTTTGCCAGAAGCTCTGGCTTTGTCGGAAGCTGAGCCAAAGCAATTATGTCCTCTTTATCTTTAAATGATCCTTCAACAAATCCGCCCAAAATCTTCAAATTCTCATTAGCCAACCCTGACTGATAAACTGTTTTTGCCGGCATTATTTCGTCTTCAAATCCGAAAACCAAACCTATTTCCTCTTTGTATTTGTTCTTGTTAAAATCCAGCTTCTTTTCCTTTAAAGCTTTTTCTATCAATGTTTTCTTAGCTACCTGCAAATTACCTCCAATCTCTTTCAGTTTCTTCCTTAAATCAGACATATCTTTCACTTTTAAACCGGCAATGCTAATAAAAATCATTGCTTTCTGCTTGGCAATTTTATCTTTCAAATCTTCAAGTATTTTTTGTTTTTGCAGTTTGGTTTGAGCCATAGTGGTAATACTTAATTAATCGCGGCACGCGTCGCTTACGCTCCGCTAACACCGCTCTTTAGAAGACGAACGCAGTGAGGCGGGAAAAGAGATTTATCTCTTTGACCACTCTCGGTGCTCAATGAAGCTAAAGCTTCATTCCCCTTTCCGACATGGAATGGTTCTACTGAAACAAAAATGTCTGCTTTCCGCAGACAAAAATCAAGAAAAACTTAAAACTTTTCCTCGGCGGGTCTTATGGACGCCCACTGTCTGCGGATAATACTAATTTATTATATATCCAGAATCTTGTCAAGTGTTTCAAAAAGAGTAAGGGATCCGGTATTAAGGGCTCCCTTATGATAAACATTATACCAGGCATCTTTTAGTGACCTAATAATACGTATTTTAGAATTTTTGTCAAGGTTATTTGAAATACTTTACCTTAGCCGTATTGTGTTCGTCCAAGGTTTTGCTAAAAATAGTTTCTCCTTCCCTGGTGGAAAGATAATACCAGTAATCGCTATCTTGAAGATAAACAGCAGCGATAATGCTTTCAAGTCCAGGATTACAAATCGGACCCAAGGGAAGCCCTTTGTATTTGTAAGTATTGTAGGGAGAATCAATTTCTGTACCAGAAGCGATCTCTGATCTCATTTCGTCAAACGTCCAGTTTTCTTTTCCTAAGATATAAGCAATGGTGGCGCAGCTGCGCAAGGGTTCGCTATTCTCAATCTTTCCCCAGAAAATGCCAGAAACTATTTTTTTGTCCTCCAAAGTTATTACTTCCTTCTCAAGAATACTAGCCATGGTCACTATTTCAAAAATAGTTTTGCCTTGTTTCTTAATTTCCTCTCTTAATTCAGAATTCAATTTCTTATCGAAATTAATAAGCATTTTTTCAACAACGCTTTCCATGCTTTCTTTGCTGGTTTTCTCGTAAGTATCGGGAAAAAGATATCCTTCCAGACTTAAATTCTCAGGCTTATCTCTAAGAAAAGCAAAATCAGCAGAAAAATCTTTTGAAGAAGAACCGGTTATCGGAGAACCGACCAATCCAAAAAAATCATCAGCCCCAAATAAACCTTTGCTTTCAAAATAAGAAGCGATATCCCTTAAACTCCATCCTTCAATAATAGTGATCTTTTCCTTTATGACATTGCCGGAAAAAAGCTTGTCAGCAATCTGAGGCATATTCATTGAAGGAGACAAAATATATTCTCCTGCTTTTAAATAAGAAGCCATTCCCACAGTCAAAACATAAACCCGGAAAACAGGAGACCACCTTATCAATCCCTGATTTTCCAAATTCAAGCCGATGTCCCTTGAACCCTGACCCTTTTCCACGCTGAAAATAACTTCTTTTTCAGAATTCTGTTCTACGGGCAAAATAACCAGCCAGGAAGCAATCAGAACAATAATAACGACAATAATTAAAATTAAAGATTTTTTCACCCCGTATATCAACCTCCAAGCATTTTCAATGCGAAAATATCCTGAAGGCTGTCTTTATTTAATAATATATTCAACATAATAACTTTGTTTGAGATTTTAATACGAAGTATTCTGGAAGTTGTATTACGGGGTTCATTTTTTCAATAAAGGAACGAAAATAAACCCTGGATGTTCTTTTTCTTCAAAATCAGTTTCGTTCTTTTTAATTAAAAGCCAGATTGAAGAATCAACCGGAGCAACAATCCTGCCTCCGATTTTCAGCTGCTTTTTCCAAGAATCGGGAATATTAACAGCACTAGCAGATGCTAAAATCTTGTCAAACCCTTCGACAAACTCAGGGTGAGAGGAGATATTGGGATAACCGTTGTTTCCGTCAAGACAGAAAAACTGAACAATCCCCTTTTTAACGAAATTATATTTTGAAACGTTTTTCTCGCCAAAGTCCTTCAATTCCTGGATTATATCAAGGGAAATAACCTTTCCTTTTTTACCGACAATTTCAGCTAACAAAGCGCTGGTCCAGCCAGAGCCTGAACCAACATCCAAAACCTTATCCCCTTCATGCAAATCCAGCAATTCCATCATAAAAGCAACAACCAAAGGCTGAGAAATGGTCTGGCCGAATCCTATAGGCAAAGCCTCGTTGATCTCTGCTAAATTCTTTGAGTCTTCCGGCAAAAAATCGCTTCTCTTTATTTTTTTAAAAGCTTCTATCACTTTCGGCGTTTTCAGCCAGTTATCTTTAATTAGCTCTTCAATAAGCGGCATACTAGGTAGTAGAAATTCGACAAATTTATTTTTCTTTGCTGCCAGGCAGCAGTCGAATTTTCACTACCTGGCATAGTTTTTGTGGTAAACTCATTTTATCAATAAATAGTATTCCGTCCAAGTGGTCAATCTCGTGCTGGAAAACCCTGGCTGACAATCCATCAACTTTCATTTTGATTTTTTCCCCCTGCAGATTAAGAAACTCCAGTTCCACTTCCTTAGCTCTTTTAATCTTTAAAAACAAACCAGGAAAACTCAAGCATCCCTCTTCCATGACTTCTGTCTTTCTGCTTTTCCGCACGATCTTTGGATTTATGAAAACTTGCGACTTTCCTTCAAAAAAAGCAGCGATTATGCTTTTTGATTCGCCGATCTGAGAAGCAGCCAATCCAATGCCGTCTTTTTCCATCATTATCTTTTTCATTTCTTCGGCCAATATCTTCACCTCCTCGGTTATCTCCTTGATCGCAGAAGATTTCTTTCTCAGTATTGGATTTGGATATTCTAATATTTGCTTACTCATGTCTTCTTAATGCATCAACTGGTTTTAATTTAGCAGCTGTCCTGGCCGGCAGAACTCCGGAAACGCAACCGATAATAAAAGAAAAAACCAAGCCGAAAACAACCAAACCGAGGTTTACCGAAGCAGTAAAATAGAAAACAGGATGCACCTGTCCATAGAATTCAATACCTTTGGCCAGTAAGGAACCGAGCAGAGTGCCGCCTATCCCTCCAATTAAACCGACAATGCCCGCTTCAAAAAGAAATATCAAAAGGATAGCTGAGTTTTTCGCTCCAATTGCCTTCATGATACCTATTTCTTTAGTCCTTTCTCTGACCGAAGTAAACATGCTGTTAGTAATTCCGATGCCCCCGACAATAATGGCAATGCTGGCAAAAGCAAAAATGACCATCTGAATTATGCCCAAAATATTGCCGGCTATCGCCCCCATTTTTTCGGAAGTGATAACGGAAAAATCAGCCTCGTCGGTTCCTGACCTTCTCTTTCTTGTTTCGCTTAAGGCTTCTTCAATTTTTTGAGCCACGACATTCTCATCCACTCCGTCTTCAAGCTTAACCATGGCATAAGCAGCAGTGCCCCGCTTTTCTCCGGTAACGTCCTGGTAGACTTTCATATCCATATATACCATACTGTCGTCCTGCTTGCTGCCCAAGGAATCGAGCACTCCTGCCACCTGGAATTTTCTTCCCTTTATCGTTATTTCCGAACCGGCTTTCACTTCCTTTGAGAAAATTTCAGTGGCCACCTGGGAACCGATTAAAACTTCGTTTCCTTTGCTCGGCCACCTTCCTTCGGTCAAACTCCAGCCCTGAAAAATGCTCAAAATATCCAAACCTTCCTTCCACGGATCATAGCCGGCGATGGCTATTTGCTTTGATTCTTCCTTAAACCTGGCAATAGCTCCGGTATAAGAAAATCCCAAAACCTTGTCTACGCCTTCTGCTTTTTTAATCGCTTCAATGTCTTCTTTCTGCAGCTTTGCGCCACCGAACATCATGGACGTAAGAAGATCTTCATCGCTGCCCGGCATAACCATAACCATTTCTCCGCCCATGGCCTGCAGCTGCTGGTTTATCGTTGATTTCAATCCTTCTGACAGAGAAAGCAGGGAAATTATTAAAAAAACGCCAATGACAATGCCTAAAATAGTAAGAAAACTTCTCAATGACCTTGTTCTGATATTTCTGACGGCAATATTAAAATATTCTTTTAATTCTTCCATAAATAGTCTTTGGCAGTGGAATGGTTTTCAACTATCATGCCGTCTTCAATGTTTACTACCTGTTCGGCATAATTGGCGATCTTTGCATCATGGGTGACTACGACAACGGTCTTGCCCTCATTCTTGTGAAAATCGGTCAGCACTTCCATTATCTTTTCCCCGGTAACAGAATCCAAATTTCCCGTCGGCTCGTCAGCGATAATCACTTCGGGATGATTGGCAAAAGCCCTGGCAATAGCCACTCTCTGGCGTTCGCCTCCGGAAAGCTCTCCTGGCCCATGGAAAATCCTATCCTCCAAATCAACGGAAACTAAAATGTCTTTTGCCCTCTTTTTTCTTTCTTCCTGGGCTATACCCTGAAAAGTCATGGGTAGCATTACGTTTTCAATAGCTGAAAGATTAGAAAGTAAATTGAATTCCTGAAAAATAAAACCGAGTATCTTACCACGAAATTGAGCCAGTTGGCTTTCTGCCATTAAAGAAATGTCTTTGCCTTTTAAAAAAACTTTTCCCTTTGTCGGCGAATCCAAACAGCCGATAATATTTAAAAGAGTTGATTTGCCCGAGCCCGAAGACCCCATAATCGCCACAAAAGCGCCTGGAAAAATTTCCAGGCTCAATCCTCTTAAAGCGTGAACTTCTGTCTTTCCTAATTCGTAAGTTCTCCAGACATTATCCAGTTTAATAATTGGCTCTGCCATTATCTTAAAATTACTTTTTCTCCCTGCTCCAAACCAGAAACAATCTCCACCATATCATTACTACCTTTTAACCCGACTTCAATATCTTTTTCCTGAACGTTTCCGTCAACAAGAATTTCAACAAAATCTCTGGAATCCCTCGTACGGATTGCATCCTCAGGAAGAATCAAAACATTGTCTTTTGTTTGGGCTTTAATGACAATATCAGCTGACATGCCAGACCTTATGCCTTCTGGAGTATCTTCAAATCCAATAATCGTCTCGTAATAAACCACTCCGTCAACTATTTTCTCCGCCGGGCTTATTAAAATAATCTTTCCTGTAAAAGTTTTTCCAGAAAAAGCAACCAAAGAAATATCAACAGAATTACCGACAGCAATCTTAACCACGTCTTCTTCGTAAATATCTACTTTTATCTCGTAGGAAGCTGTTGGCAAAAGCACTATTACCGCTTCCTGTGAACCTGCTTGCGCTGACTCGCCTTCATTTTTATTTATCTCAGCAATCTTTCCTTCTACCGGACTGATAATCTTTGACTGCTCAATCTCGTTCTGATAAAGCTGCACTTTAGTCAAAGCCTGCTTTACCTGGGTTGAATATAAATCAACGTCTACTTGTTTAGGATCGCCCGCCACCAGATCAAAATTATTCTCTGCTTCCTGGAGACTTGCTCTCATCGTTTCAACGCCGGCTTCTGCAGAATAGATTGCCTGCTGATTGGTAATGATACTAGCTAAAGCAGTGTTAATATTTGTTTTTAAAGTATCCAAAGAAGCTCTGTCAGCTGCTGAAACCTTGCTTTTATAAACAGGGGCTGTATCAACGACAGAACGTATTGTTTCTAGATGCAAAAATGTCTTCTCAAGATAATCTTTCATTATGGCCAAAGAAGCTTTGATATTTTCATTGGTCGGATTGGCTGCTAACGCATCTAAATTGCTTTCTGTCGCTTTTTCTACGCTTTCTATAGTATCCCTGGCTATCATTATTTTTCCGGCATCTGAATCAAAAGTACCAACATAACTGATGACAAACTGCTTCACAAAAACCAAAGCATTGTAAATGGAAGGATAAGAACTGTCCAAAACAGTCATGGCTGTCTGAAAGCTTTGCTGCAGATCATCTTGAGAGTTTTTAAAGGCAATTTGGGCGTTGTTAAGTTGTGCCTGGGAGATTTTAACTTCTTCAGTGCTAGCTCCTTCCAGCAGCTTTGTCAGATTTAACTGAGCTATCTCATAAGCAGCTCTCGCTTCCTGAAGCTGAATATTAATATCAGCTGTATCCAATATAGCCAATTCTTGTCCGGCCTGCACTTCATCGCCCACAGCAACATAAATCTTTTCAATTTTCCCGGTATTGCCGAAATTAAGACTCAGCTTCTCTCCCTTTTCTACCTGTCCTGTTTCAAAAATCTCCTGACTGACGGTTCCTAAGGTTACTTCAACCAAATTAAACTCAGGCTTCTTTTCTTTCAAGAAAACCTGATAAACGAAAACTACTAGAACGATTACTGCGCCGATTATTAATATTTGTCTTTTCATATGTTTTGCTTAATTATTATTTGATGCCAGTCCTCGTAGCAATATATTCCCTGGAACATCCAACCGACGAGAAAACCGGCAGAAAGGGTAAAAAACAAAGGCGAAAATCGATATTTCTTTCTTAAAAAAAATATAAGAAAGCACAATAAAGTCATTGAAATCAGCCAGTGATGCAAATGAATATGCCATCCCCACACATTAAAAGCCAAACTAAACAAGCCGATATCTCCTGTTTTTTCTCCGGCTAAAAACTTGCCAGTAAAATATCCAGCTGATGAACCTGTAAAAAATCCTAATAAAGTTCCCATATTTTTGCGGGGGCGCCAGGATTCGAACCTAGAACAGAAATTTTGGAGATTCCCATGATAGCCATTTCACCACGCCCCCGTATTTACATATTTCGTCTTGCGCAAAAAGCGTACTGCAAGAAATAATCATCAAGGTCTTTAAGCGAACTATTGTATTCTTTGCCACCGGTAACAGCATCGCAAAATAATTCTTTTACTCTGGCAATTTCCCTAATTCTTCCACTCAATCTTGGATCTATAAGAGTCAAATCAAACAACTCCAAAGCCCTGGCAACTGCTCCCCAAAAAGTATCTTCATCTTCCCCCTGCCATTTTCTAGCCCTGCTAACCTCACTACCGATATTAGCCATTTGCTCAATTAATGAAAGCTTGAACCATCTCCCCGATGAAAGGTCTTTGTGCAAGGTTTTTGTCATTGTGAAATTAATTTCTCTACGATATTTCTAATTTTATTCTGGATTTCTGGATTATCAACACTACGAGAACGATTGCCGAATGACGGTTTCAGATTAATAACCGAATCGAATTCTATCATTTCTTCTTTATTTTTTCCCGGATATATATTTATCCCCCATGTGCTTTCGCGCCTTGATGTTTCCTTTTCCATTAATATTGCTTCTTCGTCAGCATGCATTTCTCCGCCCACGGCCATTATCCCCTGATCAATATCAACAACCGCTTTTATCAAATCGCCAAACTGCTCTTTTGCCATGTCAATAAGCTCTTTTTTACTTATTGGATCTTTAATAATTTTTATCTCCATATTGCTTATTTGCTTGCCGAGCTGCAGCAAGATAGAAGAAGAGATTTATCTCTTCGCTTCTTTGTGAAAACTAACTAAAAAGCACTTATATGAATATTATATCTAAAAAATAGATTATTACAAGCAATTTTTCTGTATTAATGTTTATTTAATAAACACTAAAAAACCGTCTTCTTGAGAAAACGGCCGAAATCGGCTCCCCTGGTTGGACGATGCCTGTCCTGAGTCGCATCGAAGGGTTAGAACCTGGTTAAGAACTGCTAATTGGTCTTTTTAATTTTTTTTCTCATGGCTAATAAACCAATAGTAATAAATAATACTCCTGTCAATATCCATAATAGTGATGCAACTCCCGACATAACAGCTGCTCCAATAACAATCCAAATAACTCCGATAGCTATGTGAATTTGAAAAGGAAATTCTCTTTTTTGTTTTTCCATATGTTTAAAAATTAATTATTTATTCCTTTTTCAATTCTACCAAAAAACCGCCCAAAACAATAGACGGAATAGCTACATCTCCATTGTTCGATTCTATTTTGTAAAAGGTAAATTTGTTATTATTCTTGTAATCGCTGGGTGTTGGCTACAAAGTCTATATTGAAGTAATTTTATCACTATAAAAAAATCTTCTATTTCTGAAGTTAGTTTTTCTGGCCCAGTAAATATTTCTTTCGCCTCTTCAAGTGTGTGTTTAAAATACTCGCCAAGTTTTTCAGTATTAACCTTATTCTTTAAATAAGCTATGATTTTTTTAAACTCTCCATCATCGAGCCAAATCCCTTTACATTTGTTACAAAAATCTACTCTAACATCAGAACCTCCATAATGAACCTCATATAAATTCACTTTACACGTGGGGCAGATTTTTGAGGAATGAGAAGGTTGAAATTTCTCACTGTCTTTCCAAAGGTCAATATCTAACCATTTTAAAAATTGGTCTTCTTCATCTTTTGCTTTTCTTAACTCATCCTGATTAAACCAAATTCCTTTACATTGACTACACCTCTCTATTTGGTTTTTATTAAAAGTGATTTTTTCTAACGTTTCTTGTTTACAATTTGGACAATTCATATAATTATATTTTTAAAAAAATAATCTTTTAATCAGTATACCAAAAAACCGCCACCGCCGAAAGGCGGATTGGCGATTTTTATCGTGGCTTGCCCTGAGCGAGCGAAGCGAGTCGAATGGGCTCCGGAGGTAGGATTCGAACCTCTATTATTTTATGTTTATTATTTCCTCAAGCTCAAGACAAAAAGCGCCTAACGCTTCCCTTCTTTGTGCAAGGTATGCTTTCTGCACCATTTGCAGAATTTCTTAAAACCCAACTTCTTCTCAACAGCTTCCTTTGATTTCTTAGTAAAGTAATTAACCCTTTTGCATTCCTGGCATTGAAGTTTAGTAAATGGTCTTTTTTTAGCTGCCATATGTTTTTATTGTTATTATTTGATAAGGCGATGAAGATAAATCTTCATCTTCTCTCTTCTTTGCGACTCGAGAGCCTGAGGCCGGGATTGAACCGGCGGCCTCGTCTTTACCAAAGACGTGCTCTACCAACTGAGCTACCCAGGCAAAAAATAACAGTGGGTGTGGTCGGAGTCGAACCGACGGGATCTAATAAGACAGCGGTTTTACAGACCGTTCCCGCCCCCTACGGGACTACACACCCTTTTCAGATAATAATCTTTTTGCTCTTTTTAAGTGCTTTGTATTGCCAAATCCGATTTCGTTTATATACCGATGTAAATCTAATTAATATATAATTCTATCAATTCATCCTGTTTTTTCTGTTCTTCTTCAATTGTCCATCGTCGAGCCATTATTTAATTTTACTATAAAAATTATAATTTTCCAATTGATTTGCCGTATTTTCTCCTCCAGGCTTCTATCATTTTGTGATTACCCGAAACCAAAACTTTAGGTACCCGCCATTTCTGGAAAACTTCAGGCCTGGTGTATTGCGGATATTCCATAAATCCCTTTTCCTTAGTTATCCTTTCTTTCAATAAAGCAGGTTTGCCCAAAACTCCAGGTATTAACCTTGTTATGGTTTCCATAACTATCATTCCAGGCAACTCCCCTCCCATCAAGTCGTAGTCGCCAACTGACAACTCCATATCAGCAATGTGTTTGGCTACTCTTTCATCAACCCCTTCATACCGGCCGCAAATCATAATTATCTGGTTTAATTTTGACAACTGATAAGCTGTTTTCTGATTGAATTTCTTTCCCCGGGGAGTAAATAATATGACTTTTGTTTTGCCTTTGCCTTTTATCTTTCTAACAGCTTTATATATGGACTCTACCTTCAAAACCATACCCAGCCCTCCGCCAAAAGGCCTATCATCAACTGTTTTGCGCTGATCTTTGGCCCAGTCCCTCAAATTATGGACATTTATCTTAATCAATTTCTTTTCCCTGGCTTTCTTAATAAAAGACTCCTTCAGATAAGAATCGAATATTTGGGGAAAGATTGTAATAATATCAAATTTAAGCATACCCTGTATATCAACATCCAGGCATTTTCAATGCGAAAACACCCTGAAGATTGTCTTTATTTAATAATATATTTAACATAATAACTTTGTTTGAGATTTTAATACGAAGTATTCTGGATGTTGTATTACGGGGCATAAAAACAAAAACGGCCTATTTTGAACAATAGCACCGTTTTTGCACTCTGTAAACTTAGAGTTTACAGTTTTAAATCTTCAATAGATTCAGACTTCCTTTCTCTCGTTGGCCTGCCGCCTTCTGGCTCTTCGATCTTCAAATTCACTCTTGCGTGATTTTTAAGACCGACAATTCTTACCAGATTTCTGATAGATCTGGCGGTAGAACCTTCTTTGCCGATAATCTGGCCCATGTCTTCAGGGTTCACTTTCAAAGAAAGCAGAACTCCCATCTCGTCAACCGTACGGTCAACTTTAACATCTCCAGGATTGTCGACTAAAGCTTTAATGAGATATTCAAGGAATTCTTTATCGTTTCCTTTTGTATCAGCCATAGTTCTTTCTGAGTTTTAGTAATTACTGATATTTATTCGTTTCTAGTAGCGCCGACCTTTCAATAAATCTGAAATGTAGCTACTGATTAGTATTATATTCATTTGAACCATTTTGTCAAGAAAACTCATTTTTCAACTTCTTTTTTCTCTTTAACCTTCTCTTCTTTTTTCTCTTCGGCAGGTTCAGTTTTAATTTCTTCAACAGCCGCTTCAGCCGGCGCTACAACTTCAGCTTGTTTAGGCGAAGCCTCAACAGGTTTCTCAACAGGTTTCTCTTCGTGCCTCTCCGGCACATCCGCCGGAGAGGCGGACTTTTTTGATTTTTTATGCAAAGCAATCTTTTTCCCTTCAATGATTTTCTGAGAAATCAGCATATTATGGATGGTTTCAGAAGGATGGGCGCCGACTGAAATCCAGTATTTTATCCTTTCTGCCTTTAATTTCTTCTCTTTTGTCAAAGGATTATAAAAACCGACTTCTTCAATATATCTTCCTGAAGTCGAAGATTTCTCTTTTTCGACCACCACTATCTTGAATGATGGCTGATTCTTTTTTCCTGTTCTTAATAATCTAATAACTAACATATATATATTACCAATGTTTGACTGCTAAAGCGTTTTTCGCTGCCTCAACTTCTGCTTCTTGTTTTGAAGATCCTTTGCCTTCGGCCACTAAATCCTTATCAAGGAAAACGCCGATAACGAAATTCTTTGCGTGATCCGGCCCGTGTTCTTTCAAAACTTTATAGGTCGGAGTAATGCCCACTCTTTCTTGGGCTGCTTCCTGGAAAGTGGATTTAGCATCCCTGAAAAGACCTTTCTC
This sequence comes from Candidatus Paceibacterota bacterium, assembly GCA_016782605.1. Lineage (NCBI taxonomy): Bacteria > Bacillati > Minisyncoccota > Minisyncoccota bacterium. Next base: position 25,806 of record JADHYE010000001.1, read on the forward strand.
AATGATTTCCGGCAATTTAACGATTAAATTCTTTTTAATGAATTTTTCGCATGCTTTATAGCCTGAATCAAGGTAAGCTGAACCGATAAACGCTTCAAAAGTGTTGGCCAGGATATAATCCCTTGATTTGCCTGTTTCTTTCATTTCTCCTTTTGAAAGAAGCAAAAAATCATTAAAGCCCAATTCCTTAGCAACCTCAGCAAGCATTTTAGCATTAACCAGAGAAGCGCGCCAGTTGGTCAATTCGCCTTCCGGCTTTTTGGGATATTTGACAAAAAGGTGTTCGGTAATAATAAGTTCCAAAACCGCATCTCCCAAAAATTCCAGTCTTTCATTGTTATCCAGATTGGCTTTCGGATTCTCGTTCAGATAGGAGCGATGGCAAAAAGCCTGAATCAATAAATCCTTGTTTTTGAATTTAAAATTTAATTGCTTTTCCAATATTGAAAAATCATTCATATACCGAGTCCGCCCAAGGCGGGCGAAGGTGAAGAAGAGGTTTACCTCTTCGACTTACTTTTCTAATACCGAGTCCGCCCAAGGCGGGCGAAGGTGAAGAAGAGGTTTACCTCTTCGACTTACTTTTCTAATTCTTTATAAACGGTCCCCAAAACGCCATTGATAAACCTGCCAGAACTCTCTCCGCCAAAAGATTTAGCCAGCTCAATGGCTTCGTTAATAGCCACTTTTGGAGGAACCTCTTCTTTATTAGAATACAGTAATTCAAAAAGTCCCATCCTCAGAATATTCCTGTCAACAACCGTTATCTGGCTTATCGGCCATTCAGGGGCTGCCTGTTCAATAATCTTATCCAGCTTTGAAAGGTGCTTAACTACTCCGGTAATTATCTGCCAGACCAGGCTTAAGTCCTCCAAACCAGGACCGAACTCTTTGATGTTCTTTTCAACTATCTTTTCCAAATCATTTTTCCTGCCGCTAAAATCCCACTCGTAAAGAGACTGCATAGCAATACTTCTTGATAAATGACGACTAGCCATAATAAAATAACAATTAACTATTTTTTGCTGAGACCTTCCCAGCTCAAAGGTTTTTTAGCTGAAGCTTTTTCATCCTTACCCTCAATCTCCTTTTCTTTCTTTTTTCTTGCTTTTCGGTCCAGCTTCTTTAAAACGTCAATCACTTCAACTCCCTTGTAATATCCGCAATTCAAACAAACAACGTGGGGCAAAACAGGTTTGCCGCATTTTACACACTTAGTTAAAACAGGCGCCTTTATGTGAATATGCATGCGGCGCTTGTTTCTTCTTGATTTGGTGTGTTTTTGTTTTGGAACAGCCATATCAATAAATATATTAACACATCAATTAAATTTCTGCAATGGTTTAAAGGACATTCTGTGTATTTTACAGGGCCCGTGCTTTTTCAGTTGAATCTTGTGAAGCTTAGTGGGATATCCTTTGTGCTTATTAAAGCCGTACTTAGGATATTTTTTATCGTACCTGTCCATTATCCTGTCACGCGCCACTTTAGCAATAATTGAGGCGGCAGCGCAGGAAAACACTTTATCGTCAGCTCCGACAATCAGCTTGTGATTAAAAGATTTCAGTTTATCAGAATTCAAATGGTTGCCGTCAACTAACAAAAAATCTGGTTTGAACTTCAAGCTCTTCAAGCTTTTCTCCATAGCCAGTTCAGCAGCGTTTTTAATATTAATTCTGTCAATCATACTTTCAGAAACCCTGCCTATCCCCCACCTGATATTTTTATTCTTAGTCAAAAGCTTAAACAGTTTTTCTCTATTTTTAGAAGAAAGCTTTTTTGAATCTTTTACTTCCTGGAAAAGTTTTGAATCCAATGTCCTAACTAAAACTGCAGCTGCGGTCACGGGTCCTGCCAGAGGACCACGGCCTGCTTCGTCCAAGCCAACCACAAACTTAAAGCCCTTTTTACGTAATCTTCTCTCTTCTTGAAAAAATCCTTGTTTCATAATATACTTAGATAATACTAACACAAAGTCATGAAATTTACCCAGCACCACTTTCCAAAGGAAAAATCTATTCCCCAAGAAAAAGCCACAAAAAGTGGTGCGGTGTTTACTCATTTACACGTCCACTCCCACTACAGCCTATTGGATGGCTTACCGAAAATCGACCAACTTTTGGATTACGTAAAAGAACTGGGCATGGACTCTGTCGCTATCACTGACCACGGCAACATCTACGCTGCCGTGGAGTTTTATAAGAAGGCAAAAGAAAAAGGCATAAAGCCGATTATCGGATGCGAGATGTATACGGCCCTTGAAAAGATGGCTGACAAAAGGCCAAATATTGACGACAAAAGACACCACCTTGTTTTATTGGTTAAAAACGAAAAGGGCTACAAGAATTTGGTAAAACTGATAACTAAAGCCCACTTGGACGGATTCTATTATAAGCCGAGGATCGACGATGAACTGCTCAGCCAATATTCCGAAGGCCTTATCGGCCTTTCTGCTTGTTTGGCCGGAAAAATACCAAAACTGATTCTGGCAAAAAAAATGGAAGAAGCTGAAAAAGTCGCCAAAAATTATCAGAAGATTTTTGGAAAAGATAATTTTTATCTTGACATACAGCACCATCCCAATTCCGCTGACCAAAAAACAGCAAACAAAGGATTAATCGAGCTTTCCAAAAAAACAGGCATTCCCTTGGTCGCTACCAATGACGTCCATTACTTGAGACCGGAAGACTCTGATGCCCAAGACATATTAATGTTAATCAATACAGGTTCTGACCCCAATGATCCTGAAAGATTAAGCTTGAAAATGGATGACTTTTCAATGAGAAGCCCGGAACAAATGGCAAAAGATTTCAAAGATCTGCCGGAAGCCATTGAAAACACGCAGAAAATCGCTGACCTTTGCAACTTCCAATTTGAACTGGATAAAGTAAAGCTTCCCCAATTTGCCGTACCAACCGGAGAAGATCCGAATACGTATATAGAAAAACTCTGCCAAAAAGGGCTGACTTCAAAATTCGGGGAAAAACCGGAAAAAGAAGTTATTGAAAGGATGAATTACGAACTTTCCGTAATCAAACAAACAGGCTTTACTTCATATTTTTTAATTGTCCAGGATTTTGTCAACTGGGCCAAAGAAAACAGAATTGTTGTCGGGCCTGGCCGGGGCAGCGTCGGCGGATCTTTGGTCGCCTATCTTCTAAATATTACCAATATTGACCCTTTAAAGTACGATCTTTTATTTGAAAGATTTTTGAATCCGGAAAGAATTTCCATGCCTGATATTGATTTAGATTTTACAGACAGAAGAAGGGACGAAGTGATCCAGTATGTCAGCCAAAAATACGGCCGGGACAAAGTGGCCCAGATCATAACATTCGGGACCATGGCAGCCAGAGCAGTAGTCAGGGATGTTGGCAGAGCCATGGGACAACCTTACAGCTTTTGCGATCAGATTGCTAAAATGATTCCTTTCGGCATGACGCTTGATGAAACGATGAAAAAAGTAAGCGAATTCAGTTCTTTATATGAATCAGACCAAGAAGCTAGAAAACTGATTGACGCTGCCAAAAAGTTGGAAGGAGTGGCCCGCCACGCCTCAACCCATGCCTGCGGAGTGGTAATCTCAAATACTCCTTTGGACGAAATCGTGCCTCTGCAGCACCCTACCCAGAATGACCAAAACATTGTCACCCAGTATGAAATGCATTCTATTGAAGACTTGGGAATCTTGAAAATGGACTTTTTGGGATTGAAAAACCTGACCATTATTGAAGACACCCTTTCCAGAATCTACGTCATTCATGGAACAAACCTTAATATTGAAAAGATTCCGACAGACGACAAAAAAACATACAAGCTTTTTCAAACCGGAGGAACAGTCGGCGTATTCCAGCTTGAGTCGGACGGCATGAGAAGATATCTAAAACAATTAAAGCCGACTGAGTTCGAAGACATTATTGCCATGGTAGCGCTTTACCGCCCTGGCCCGATGCAGTTAATTCCCGACTATATCAGCAGAAAAAACAAAAAACAGAAAATAGAATACTTCCATCCTAAGTTGAAACCGATCCTGGAGAAAACCTACGGCATTGCCGTTTATCAAGAACAGATTATGCGAATCGCCAAAGATATGGCAGGATTCACATTAGCTGAAGCTGACGTTCTCAGAAAGGCAATCGGCAAAAAGATAAAAGAGCTTTTAATGTCTCAAAAGGAAAAATTCATAGCAGGAATGAAAAAAAACGAGATAAGCGAAAACATTGCCCAGCAAATCTGGTATTGGATTGAACCTTTCGCCAGCTACAGTTTTAACAGAAGCCATGCTGCTGCCTATGCCACTATCGCCTATCAGACAGCTTATTTGAAAACCCACTTCCCTGCAGAATTCATGTCGTCTCTTCTGACTTCAGAGAGAAACGATATTGAAAGAATCGCTGTCTTGATCGAAGAATGCAAGAAAATGGGCCTGACCGTTCTGCCGCCGGATATAAATGAAAGTTTCACCTTTTTCAGCGTGGTGCCGAAAAAGAACCAGATAAGATTCGGGCTTTCAGCGATTAAAAATGTCGGTTCTAATATCGTGGAAGTGGTGGTCAATGAAAGAAAAGCAAACGGCCCTTTCATTTCAATCGATGATTTCCTTACCAGAACCAGCTCAAGAGATCTCAATAAGAAGTCTTTGGAGAGTTTAATAAAAACCGGAGTTTTTGATAAAATGGCAGAAAGAAACCAGATGCTCTCTAACATTGAAAAGATTCTGGAATACGCCAGAGAAAGCCAAAAAACCAAGACTAACGGCCAGACAGGCCTGTTTGACGGAATGAGTTTTAACAACCATATTCATTTGCCAGACACTACCCCAGCTTCGGAAAAAGAAAGATTGACCTGGGAAAAGGAACTGCTGGGACTCTTTATCAGCTCCCATCCTTTAAACGGATTCGAAAAGCTCCTGGAAAAGAAAGTGGTTTCCATAGCCAAGCTTTCAGGCAATGGCTTAAGAAGAAACGCCAGAGTCAAAATTGGAGGCATTATTTCGAATATTAAAAAAATAATAACCAGGACGGGCAAACCAATGCTTTTTGTAAACGTGGAAGATTTAAGCAGCAAAATGGAAGTGATCGTCTTTCCGAACATAATCGCTAGAAACCCGTCAATTTTCCAGGAAAATAAGATTGTCATGGTTTCAGGCAGACTTGATTCAAAAGATGGCATCCAAAAAATAATCTGCGAAGAAATCGAAGAGATATTAGATATAAAAGAAAATTAATATATCTCTTCTCCGCCTTCATTCCGTTACCGCGGAACTTGGCAATAGAAGAAATCGTTGAATCATAATATATGAAAATTGAAACAATACGCCATTCTTTAGCCCACATATTAGCTTTTGCTGTCTGGGAACTGAATCCCAAGGTTAAGTTCGGCATGGGACCGGCAATTGAAAACGGCTTTTATTATGATTTTGATTCTTCTTTCGTGCCGAAAGACTTGCCAAAAATAGAAAAAAGAATGAAAGAGCTGATAAAACAGAATATTTTATTTAAAAAGAAAATAATTACAAAAACAGAGGCCAAAAAGATTTTTAAAGGACAGCCATACAAGCTGGAACTGATTAATGAATTGCCTGATAGCAAAGCCACTATTTATCAAAGCGGGAAATTCATTGATTTGTGCAAAGGACCCCACATTAAATCAACCAATGAAATAGACCCTGAATCTTTTAAATTGACAAAAATAGCTGGCGCATATTGGAAAGGTTCTGAAAAAAACCAGATGCTGACCAGAATCTACGGCTTGGCATTTACAAATAAAAAAGAATTGGCCCTTCGTCTTCAAAAAGAAGCTGAAGCTGAAAAAAGGGACCACCGTCTTTTGGGACAAAAATTAGGATTGTTTCTTTTTGACGAGGAAGTCGGAGCCGGCCTGCCCATCTGGAAACCGAAAGGAACCATATTAAGGCAAATTATCGAAGACTACCTGCACAAAGAATTAAGCTCGCAAGGCTACCAGTGGATAACCAGCCCCCATATCGGAAAATTAGAGCTTTGGAAAACTTCGGGCCATTGGAACCATTACCGCGAAAACATGTATTCCCCCATTAAAATCGAGGAAGAAGAATATATGTTAAAGCCGATGAACTGCCCTTTTGCTGTAAAGATTTACAAGTCAGAGATAAGAAGCTATAAAGACTTGCCGATAAAATATGCGGAATTGGGAACGGTTTACCGCTACGAAAGGTCAGGGGTGCTGCACGGCTTAACCCGAGTCAGGGGCTTTACCCAGGACGATGCCCACATTATCTGCACGCCGGACCAATTATCAAAAGAGATAGAAAACCTTTTGAAATTTAGCTTTAAAATATTAAAGACTTTCGGATTTAAAGACTATGACATTTATCTTTCCACAAGGCCGGAAAAATATGCGGGAAACTTAAAAGACTGGGAAAAAGCAACCAATGTTTTAAAATATGCTCTTCAGAAATTAAAGCTGAAATGGCAGTTAGACCAAGGAGGAGGAGTGTTTTACGGACCGAAAATAGATATAAAAATTAAAGATTCTCTGGGCAGGCCTTGGCAATGCACGACAGTCCAGATTGACTTCAATTTGACCGAACGTTTCGATATAGCGTATATCAACGAAAAAGGAAAAAAGCAAAAACCTTTCATGATTCATCGGGCTATCCTAGGTTCGCTTGAAAGGTTTATCGGAGTTTTGCTTGAACATTATGCCGGCTCTATGCCTTTATGGCTATCCCCCGAACAAATCTGGGTTATTCCTTTGGGAGCAAAACATGAAAAATACGCAAAAATAATTACCGAAACCCTGCGAGCTGCCGGTTTTAGAACGCAACTCAAAAACGAAAACGAAACCGTTTCAAAGAAAATCCGTACAGGAGAAATGCAAAAAATCCCCTATCTTTTGGTAGTCGGCGATAAAGAAATGAAAGCTAAATCAGTCAGAGTAAGGGAAAGACAAAAAGGAGATATCGGCGAAATAAAAGTCAATAAATTTATTGAAAAAATTAAAAAATAATAACCTTATGTCGGAATTATCCCAACAAACGCAAAAGCTAATTCAAAAATACCAGACCTGGCAAGATTCTTTACAGCCTAAACCGGAAATACCAACTATCCATGTTGACGAAGTTGCTTCAGCTGTTGCTGCTTTCTATGAAAAAATAAGAGGCGTCGTAGACTGGCGGGAAGAACATTTAATGAGAAGAGCAGCCATTGAAAGAATGTTAAAAAGAAGATTGCTTTTGACCAAAGACAGCCAGGAGGTTACTGAACCTTTAATACTGGAACTGATCAGAAGCGGACATTTCCCCAATGACAGAATACCGGAAACAGTGATCAGCCAAGTAAAGAAAATAATAGAAAAGTACGTCTTTATCTTGGAAAACGCTCCCCCGGCTCCAGCTGAAAAAATGAAAGCCCAGCTTTACGACTGGCTTTTATCGATTGCCGCCTGCGAAATAGAAGAAGAGCTTATTCCGCCTCACCGGGAAAGAGCGCTGATCGATTATATGACAGAAGCAATGACAGAAAAGATACAATTGAACAACGGTATTTCTGAGGAACAAAAAAACATCTATATCCATATCGCCGTCCAAAGAGCTCTTTTCAAGCTGGATAATCCGATAATCATCTACAATCTTTTAAAAAGGCAGTATCCCCAGTGGCACGATCTGAAAAACGGAGACTCCCCGCTTCCGGAAATATCCCAAAATATTTATTCAAGCTGGAAAACTTTTGAAAAATATCTAAAACAACGCCTTTCGGAAAAATTCTATAAAGTTTGCGAAAGATACGATACTGCTTATTTGGTTCTGGGAGACGTAATTTCCGAAGAGCCGATGACCGCCCAGGAAAAGCTGTCTATACCAGAAGAGATGGAAAACAAAATATCAGCTGCTTACAAAAAAAGGTTAAAAACCCTGAAAAAGAGAATCAACCGGGCAGCTATTTACGCCACTATTTCCATATTCGTCACCAAAATACTTTTGGCGTTGGCGATTGAGGTGCCTTTTGACAGATATGTAACCGGACAATTCAGCTACCAGGCATTGGCTTTCAATATTCTGATCCCCGCCCTTTTAATGCTATTTCTAATCTCGACCATCAGGCCCCCTAAAAAGGAAAATCTGCAGCAGGTTGTCATGGAAATAATGAAGATAGCCTACTCAACAGAAAGTAAAGACGTGTACACGATAAAAATCCCAAGAAAAAGAGGCTGGCTGATGAATGCCTTTATCACCAGTTTTTATTCTTTCGGTTTTCTGACCTCTTTCGGATTAATAATCTTGGGCTTGTACAAATTGGACTTTGGCATACTTTCCATGATAATCTTCCTTGTCTTCATTTCCTTGATTTCTTTTGCCGGAACAAAACTCAGGGAAAGGTCACGCGAACTGGAAATAATGGAAAGAAAAGAATCGTTCCTAATGTTTATCATTGATCTTTTCTCTCTGCCGATCATCCGCATGGGCAAATGGCTTTCAGGCCAATGGGCAAAATACAACGTAATTGTCGTCTTTTTCAACTTTCTCATCGACATGCCACTGCAAACCTTTATTGAATTTCTGGAAAAATGGCGCGAATTCCTTAAAGAAAAGAAGGAAGAAATACACTAATTAAGAATTACAAATATGGAAAGCGGCCTTGAGAAGGCCGTTTTGCTGTTATAGAATAAAAGATATGCTAAAGTACCAAATCATCACTTTCGGTTGCCAGATGAATAAAGCGGATTCAGAAAGAATTGCCACGACATTAGAAAAGAAGGGCTATAAGCCGACAAAAGACTCAAACAAAGCCAATCTGGTTTTAATTAACATGTGCTCTGTCAGACAGTCAGCAGTCGATAGGGTCTATGGTAAAATCAACAATTTGAAAAAGATTAAAGTAAAAAATCCAAAACTTAAAACTATTCTTACTGGCTGTATTCTTAAAAAAGACAAAAGAAAGTTTGAAAAGTTTTTCGATGAAATTTGGAGCAATAAGAACCATTTCAAAGAAAAAGCCAAATGTCAAAACAAGTCCTTAGCTTTCGTGCCAATTTCCAACGGCTGCAATAATGCCTGTACTTACTGCGTTGTCCCATATACCAGAGGCGCTTTGAACTGCCGAAGCCATAAAGAAATACTGAAAGAAGCTAAAAGTTTTATTAAAAAAGGATTAAACCCCATTAGAAATGCGATTTCTAACGGGGCAAGGGAAATCTGGCTTTTGGGGCAGAACGTTAACGATTATCATTCGCCAACGAATAAAACAATAAATTTTGCCAGGCTTTTGGATCTGATAAATGACATTCCAGGAAACTTTAGGATTCTCTTCACATCTCCCCATCCCAAGAACTTTTCCGACGAATTGATTGAGTCTTTAGATCGCTGCCAGAAATTCGGCAATTACCTTAACATACCCGTCCAATCGGGAAATGACCAGATATTAAAGAAAATGAACCGTAATTATACGGCCAAAGAATATAGAAAGCTAATAGAAAAAATAAAGAAAAAGATACCGAAAATAAAGTTATCTACCGATATTATCGTCGGCTTTCCAGGAGAAACCAAAAAACAGTTCCAAGATACGGTAAAACTGTTTAAAGAGATTAAATTTAACTGGGCCTATATTTCAAAATACTCTCCTCGTCCAGGCACCGCTGCCTTTAAATTAAAAGATGACATCTCCCTGTCAGAAAAAAAGAAAAGAGAAACCATTTTAAGAGAAATTTTAAAAAAAGCATGGAAAATAAACTAATCGTCATATTGGGACCGACGGCTTCCGGCAAGTCGGATTTGGCCGTTAAAATAGCCAGAAAAATCAAAGCTGAAGTCATATCTGCTGATTCTAGGCAAGTCTACAAGGGAATGGATATTGGCAGCGGCAAGATAACCAAAAAAGAAATGAAAGGCATCCCCCACCACCTGCTAAACGTTGCTTCACCCAAAAAAAGATTCACGGTCAGCCAATATCAAATATTAGCAAAAAAAGCAATAAACAAAGTTTTAAAGAAAGGAAAAATCCCAATTTTATGCGGCGGAAGCGGCTTTTACATTCAAGCAGTAATCGACGGTATAGCTATTCCAGAAGTAAAACCAGATTATACCTTAAGAATAAAACTTGAAAAGTTTACAACTGAAGAGTTATTCAAAGAATTAAAAAAACTGGACAAAGAAAGGGCGAAAAACATTGATAAAAACAACAGAAGAAGACTGATTAGAGCTTTGGAGATAGCGATTAAAACAAAAAAACCTATTCCTTCTTTAAAAAAGAATCCCCTAGCCTATCCTGTTTTGATTATCGGCATTCAAAAAGAAAAAGAAGAACTAAAAAAACTAATACAAAAAAGACTCTCAAAAAGATTAAAACAAGGAATGATTGAGGAGACAAAGAAACTCCATAAATCAGGAATCTCTTGGCAAAGACTGGAAGAATTTGGCCTGGAATACCGCTTTATCGCTCAATATCTCCAGAATAAGATAAACTATGAAGAAGTGGTAGAACGCATACAGAAAGAAAGCGAACAGTTTGTTAAACGCCAAATGACCTGGTTTAAAAGAGATAAACGTATTAACTGGATTAAAAACTATTCTGAAGTTGAAAAATTGATAAAAGAATTTATATAAAAATATATTTATTATCCAAATTTAAAGGGCTAAGTTTTATACTTGATACTTAGCCCTCCGATGTTCATCTACCCAGATGTCTGGTTCTATAAAACCTGACAAATCTGATTAGTAGGTACAAAAAGATTAATTTCATCGGTTATCCCTGGGATTCCGGTCTTTACAATAACCGACTCAAGGCCGATGAAAACTACTTCTCCGATTTGTGGATGGGCATCGGTGAACATACGGCGGAATGTTGCCAAACCGCCCACTTTAAGATTTTGTGGCACGAATACCACCTCCTTATATATTAAATTATACTACTTTTTTCTACTTTGTCAACCCGGTAGTAGGTTTTGGACTCATTCGCCGAAGGCGAATAAAAGAAAGCGTGGCTTTGTCCAAAATTCACTACCGTGTCAATATAGCTTTGAGAAGCTTATTAACTGTCTGGGGATTGGCTTTTCCCTTTGATTTTGCCATAACTTGGCCGACTAAAAACTGAAGGACACTTTCTTTGCCCCCTTGATAATCTTGAACTACTTTTTGGTTTTCAGAAATTACTTCTTTAATAATCTTCTCAATTTCAGCTTCATCGCTAATTTGAACCAAACCTTCCTCTTGTATAATCTGCGAAGGGTCTTTCCTATTTTTTAACATCTCCTCCAAAACCATCTTTGCTCCCTTGCTTGAAATTTTATCTTCGGGAATGGAAATAATAAATTTAGCAAAAAGCTCCAGTGAAGGCCTATTCGGAATATTATTTTTCTTCATTAGTCCTGGTAAGTCAGTAATCAGATAATTAGTAGCTCGCTTAATTGCTTTTACTAATTCCTTTTTTGAAACGGAAGCTTTAATTTCTTGAATAACTCCCTCAAAATATTCCCCTAAATTCTTATTGTATACGAAAATATTAACGCTATTTTTATCCAATCCGTATTCTTTTAATAATCTTTCCTTTCTTTTCTGAGGAAGTTCGGGAATTTCATCTCTAATCTCTTCTATTTCCTTTTTAGTAAAATGCAGAGGCGGTAAGTCGGGCTCTGGAAAATATCGATAATCATGAGCTTCTTCTTTCTGCCTTTGACTAAAGGTTACTTCTTTAATATCGTCCCATCCCCTAGTTTCTTGGATAATCTTTTCTCCTTTATTTAATAAATCAATCTGCCTTTTAATCTCATAATCAATTGAGTGTTCTACTGACCTGAAAGAATTGAGGTTTTTAATCTCAACTTTTGTCCCCAATTCCTTTCCCTTGGTTACAGAAATATTCACTTCCACCCTCATCTGTCCCTTTTCCATATCAGCATCAGAAATATCCAAATAATGCACGATTAAATGAAGCTCTTCGGCAAATTCCTTTGCTTCTTTGGCTGAAGAAATATCAGGTTCTGTCACTAACTCCATCAAAGGAATGCCGGCTCTGTTAAAATCAACCAGAGAATAATCAGCTCCTTGAGGATGTAAAAGCTTACCCGTATCTTCTTCCAGATGAATCCTTCTGATTTTTATTTTTTTCCCCCCAATTTCTAAAAATCCTTCTTTACAGAAAGGCTGATGCCATTGAGAGATCTGATAACCCTTTGGTAAATCAGGATAAAAATAACTTTTTCGCTCAAATTTTGAATATTCGGCAATCTGACAGTTTAAAGCTAAACCAGTCTTTATCACCTTTTTTACAGCTTCCTCGTTAATGACCGGCAAAGTACCAGGATGACCCATACAAACAGGACAAACATTAACATTGGGCTGTTTTTCATCTGGATCATTTAAACAACCACAAAACATCTTAGTTTTGGTTTTTAATTCAATGTGTATTTCAAGACCGATTGTCGGCTTATACATAGATTTACTCAGTTTTTCTCCAATCTTCTTTGGCTGAAATATCTTTTCCTTTTTCTTCATTAACTATTTCCACTCCGGAACTAGTGCCGATAATATCAGCTCCAGCTTTAATCATCATTTCCAAATCAGCAAGAGTCCTAATAAAGCCTGCTACTTTAACCAGTATGCCGGGAGCTGATTCGCGCATTATCCTGACGTGCTTTGCTTTTTCAGCTAGTTCTGAATGGTCTAAAGGATCTTCAACCGTGGCTGTCTTAACACAAATTGCCCTAGCTTCCTTGACAATCTCTGAAGCTTTTTTAATTTCCTCGTCAGTCAAATAGCCAGAGCCGATTATCACTTTTGTCGGCAAAACAGCACAAATCTCTTTCAAATCAGACAAAACCTCGTCATATTTACCGTTCTTGAAATCATCTATCTTCATTACCACGTCAACCTCGTCAGACCAATCTTCTTTAGCTCTCAAAACCTTTTTCATCCTGATTTCATGAGGGCTGGCTCCTGTTGGCTCATCAATCAAAGTGGTAACCTTAACATCGCTGTCTAACAATGATTCTTTGGCTAATTTGGTGTGTTCTGGATAAACGCAAAGTCCCCGGAAACCGTATTCTCTTGTTTCCTGGCAAACCTTCTTAATCTCCTGTTCTAAAGCTCCTTTTTTAAGAAATGTCTGGTCTATTAATTTAGCTGTGTTTGGCTGCATAATAAACGTTTTTTAATAATAAGGCGACTGTTAAGGGGCCCAAGCCTCCTGGCACTGGTGTTAAAAAATCAGCTTTGCCAGCTACGCTTTTTCTGTCCACATCCCCTACTACTTTTTTATTCTTCAAAACAACAATGCCTCCATCAATCAAAACAACACCTTTTTTAATCATATCCCCTTTTATATAATTAGGAAATCCACAAGCTGAAATAACAATATCAGCTGATTTAATCTCAGGGCTTTTCCTGTTTTTAAGATAACTAATTTTAATTCTCTCTTTTATAAGAGAAGATTTTAGAACATTGCCGAAAAAATCAGAATTAACCAAAGCAATAATCTTTTTACCTTTAAGGTTTTTGGATGAATCTTTTAAGGCGATAAGAATGGCCGAAATCAAAGGAGAAGAAAAATGTGTTTTCTTCTGGAAACCGTCAACATCTTTGTGAAAATCTATCTTTTCTGTAATCTTCCTTGCTTTTAACTTAGAGGGTAATGGCAATTGGACAATGATTCCTGCAACGTCTTTATCTTTATTCAATGCTTCAATCTGCCGCACAATCTCTTTTTCCTTAACTTTGCTGTTAAATTTAGAATAGAGAATTCCAATACCCACTTCTTCAGCCGCCCTTTTTTTGTTCCTAATAAAAAGCTCTGAAGCAGGATCTTTTCCGACTGAAATTACCGCCAGCTTTAATTTCATTCTTTCTTTCCTGATTCTTTTTTTCAAATCCGACAAGATTTTATCCGCTTTCTTTTTACCATCGAAAATTATCATAAATTGAAGATTTATTAAAATCTTAGATGAGTTTAAAATTTGAACTCATCGTAAATGGGAAACTTCTTGGTTATTCTTTCCACCTCGCTCTTAATCAAATTTTTAATTTTCCGGCTATCAATATTTTTAATAAGCTTGACGATAAGGCGAGTAATCTCCCTTGATTCTTTCTCTTCCAAGCCCCTAGTGGTGATTGCCGGCGTTCCCAACCTAATACCCGAAGGAAAATAAGGAGGTTTTTTATCAAAAGGAATGGCGCTTCTGTTAACGTAAATGCCAACCTTATCCAATTCGTTCTGAATTTCCTTCGAGCCAACGCTAAAAGGAGAAACGTCTATTACCATCAAATGATTATCTGTTCCCCCGCTGATTACCCTGATTCCCTGCTTCTGGAATTCATCAGCCATGGCTTTGGCATTCAGAATAATCTGTTTTTGGTACTTCCTAAAAGAGGGTTTCATTGCTTCCAAAAAGCAAACAGCTTTAGCAGCAATAACATGTTCCATCGGCCCACCCTGGATACCAGGAAAAACAGCTTTGTCGATTTTTTGCGCTAAATTTAATTTGCTCTTAAGATTAAATCTGTCTTTAATTTTGCAAAGAATCAGTCCTCCGCGAGGGCCCCTAAGAGTTTTATGAGTAGTCGTTGTCACGATATCGCACCAGGGGAAAGGATTGGGATGAACACCAGCAATAACCAAACCGGCGATATGAGCGATATCAGCCATTAAATATGCTTTAGCTTTATCAGCAATCTTCCTGAACGCTTTAAAATCAAGAGTTCTTGAATATGAGGTTGTGCTGACAATGATTAATTTCGGCTTGAACTTTAAAGCTATTTTTTTCACTTCTTTCAAATCAATCTTTTCCGTTTCCCGATCAACCCCGTAATGGGAAAAATTATACAATTTTCCGGAAAAATTAACCGGCGAGCCGTGCGTCAGATGACCACCAGCCGACAAATCAATGCCCAGTACTCTATCCTTATAGTCCAACAACGCTAAATAAACGGCTGCATTCGCCTGGGAACCAGAATGGGGCTGAACATTGGCATGTTCTGCCCCAAACAACTTCTTGGCCCTTTCTATGGCTGTCTGTTCAACCTCATCAATGAATTCATTGCCGCTGTAATACCTTTTATATGGATAACCTTCAGAATATTTATTGCTCAAAGGCGTGCCCATAACAGACAAGACCTCAGGACTGGCGTAATTTTCCGAGGGAATCAAAACAAGGCCCTGTTTCTGGCGCAAAATCTCCTTTTTAACCAAGTTATATATTTTAGAATCTGATTTTAAAAGCTTCATTTCACTTCCCTAATTTTTTAAGATTTTTCTCGAATTTTTCTTTCCAAGGTTACAAAGTTATATTTATAAGAATTATCTTTATCAGGGTTATTTTCAATTCTTCCAATTTCTATCCAATCATTCCAATCAAATTCTGGGAAATAAGCATCAGCTTCGAACTCTCCCTCAATTAAAGTTAGATACATTCTATCGGCTAATAGTAAAAATTGACGATAAATTGACACTCCGCCACAAATCATTACCTCATCAAAATTTTTGGCAGCTTCTAACGCCCCTTCTATTGAATGAGTAACTAAGCAATCAGGTGGAATAAAATTTTTATCCAAAGTTAAAATAATATTAGTCCGCCCTGGTAACGGCTTACCGATGGATTCAAAAGTTTTTTGCCCCATAATTACTGGTTTCCCCATAGTCAGTTGACGAAAATGTTTCATATCGGCCGGCAAATTCCAAGGCAACTTATTTTTGATACCAACTACCCAATTATTACCTACGGCTGCAATTATTGAAATTAGACACTTGTCCTTTTTTTTCATTATATGATATTATATCCTAAGGTTAGAAAATATACAACGTTAAAAATCTTATTTTTTAAATTTAGATTAAATTCTTATTATGAATAAAAAACACAAATGCATTATATTAAACTATTCAGAGCTTAAAAGGGTTGTTGATGCCCACAAAACTTTAGAGCATAAAATTATCTGCACTGTTGGTTCCTGGGATATGCTTCATATAGGGCACTTGCGTTATCTTATTAAAGCGAAGGGACAAGGCGATGTGCTCGTTGTAGGAGTGGATAATGATAGGGGAATAAAGTTGTATAAAAAGAATGAGTTGAGACCTGTTATCCCCCAAGAAGAAAGAATGGAAATGCTTAGTTATCAAGACTGTGTTGACTACGTTACCTTGATAGAGGATATAGATGATAACGGCGAATGGCAGTATGAATTAATAAAGACAATAAAACCCCATCTTTTTGTCACAACCACGGACAGCTACCCAGAAGAACAAATTAAAGATATTGGGCTACACGTTGATAATGTTTTAATTTTGCCAAGACAGGCAGAAAACACTTCGACTACACAAATTATAGAAAGAATGATAAAAAAACATTTAGAAGTAATGCTCTCTAATATAACAAAGAAAGGAAAATGAAAAAGTTTGTTAATATAAAAAATGCAAGACGCGGAGAATATCGAAAAGTAATAAAGGAAATAGCCCTAAAGGGCGAATGTCCTTTCTGCCCAGAAAATTTCAAATATCACAAAAAACCAATCTTCAAACGAAAGGAAGATTGGTTTTTAACAAATGATAGCTGGCCCTATAAAAATACCAGTTGCCATCTTATTATCTTGGGGAAAAAACATAAAGAAAAATTTCAAGAATTAACAAAAAAAGATTTAGAATCTGTAGCTTACTTAACTCGCTGGGCAATTAAAAAATACAAAATTAAAGGAGGTGGATTGGCGATAAGATTTGGCAATACGGATTTTACTGGAGCTTCCGTTACTCATATTCACTTCCACTTAATTTCACCAAAAATAGATAAAAAAACAAAATACGCAAAAACAGTGAATTTTCCTATAGGATAAATTCAAACAGCTATCTCCCCTTTAATCGGTGGATAAGGATTATATCCCTCAAGTTGAAAATTTTCATAATCAAAATCAAAGATGTTTTTTATTTTAGGGTTAAGAATCATTTTAGGTAAAGGTCTGGGTTCGCGGGTTAATTGAAGTTTAACTTGTTCAATATGGTTGAGATAAAGATGGGTGTCAGATAAGGTATGCACAAATTCATAGGCTTTTAATCCAGTAACCTGTGCCATCATCATCAACAATAAAGAATAAGAAGCGATATTAAAGGGGATACCAAGGAAAACGTCGCAGCTCCGCTGAAAAAGATGCAAAGATAATTTTCCCTGTACGTGAAAAAATTTAAAAAAACAGTGGCAAGGAGCAACAAAAACTTTATCAACATCTTCCGGATCCCAAGAGGTAACAACTAAACGTCGGGAATCAGGAAAATTTTTAAGCTCTTCAATAACATTTGATATTTGGTCAATTACTCTACCGTCTCGAGTTTTCCAACAACGCCATTTCTCGCCGTAAATCGGACCCAGTTCACCAGGAGGCAAATTATACTTAGCCGTAGCCTCTGGCATTGCCCACTCATCCCAAATTGTCACTCCATGGTCTTGCAAATACTTTACATTGGTATCTCCTCGTAAAAACCATAATAATTCATAAATAATTGATTTTAAGGACATCTTTTTTGTGGTAAGTAAAGGGAAACCATCATCCATTTTAAATCGCATCTGATAACCACAAACAGCAATATTCCCTATGCCTTGTGGGTCGTTTTTTCTTTCTCCATTTTCTAAAACATATTTTAATAAATCTAAATACTGCTTCATGATTTTTTATTGTAAAAGATTTTGAGGAATATGTATAATTTCGACCCCAGCTGCCTCTAAGGTTTTTCTCCCATCAAGATTTGAAGCTCCTTCAGAAAAATAGACTTCCTTAATCCCAGCCCAAGCAATAAGTTTTGCACACAATGAACAGGGAAAATGAGTAAGATAAAGAAATAAACCCTCTAATTTAATTCCGTTTTTAGCGGATTCGGAAATAAGTTTTTGCTCGGCATGAATAGTTGGAGAAAAATCTTGTTTCTCCCCGGCTTGAAAAAAATCTCTTACTGAGCCAACCTGATAAGGAGTACTATCGTTTGGTACCCCTTGGTTATAAGAACGAGCTATTATTTTTTTATTCTTTAGCAAGACCGCTCCAATTTGACGCCACCAATCACTACTTTTTTGAGCTTCTTTATAAGCTTCTTTCATTATTTCTATGTCAAAATTATCCGTCGAAACCTTAATATCGTCTATCGGTAAATCGGCCACAACTTTTTCCTTATCCCATCGAAGAAAAACTGATTCCCATTCTATGTTTTCTCCTTTTAAATATTTTTCTTCCAAATTTCGGGAAATTTCGTCTTGGATAAGAATGATTTCTTTGCCCTTCAGCTCTCCAATGCTGTTTTTGGAAAGAATTGAAACATTTTTAAAATCGAATTTTTCTAATAAATCCTTCACTGTATTTACATCTAAAGAAGCAATATCCTGTTTAATATCAGAAAGTTCTTTTTGAAAAGTTTCATCAATGATATATATATTAGAAATTCTATCTAATTTTTTTTTAAAAAAATCTAAATAACCCTTATGGATTACAGGAATATGAATAATGAGATTTTTATTTCTCATAAAATACAAGTATCACTCAATGGTAATGCCCATGTTCTTAGCCGTACCCTCAATTATTTTCATTGCCTGTTCGATGTCATCTGCGTTCAAATCAGGCATCTTTTTCAAAGCTATTTCTTTCAATTGTGCCCTTGAAATCTTGGCCACTTTAGTTTTATTGGGAGTGCCAGAGCCCTTTTCAATGCCAGCTGCTTTTTTCAATAATTCGGAAGCTGGCGGCTGCTTCAAGATAAAAGTATAGGTTCTGTCCTCAAAAACCGTGATTTCAACCGGAATAACGAAACCCTGGTTGTTTTTGGTCGCATCGTTGAACCTCTGGCAGAACTCGGATATGTTCACTCCGTATTGAGCCAAAACAGGACCGACCGGAGGAGCCGGAGTCGCCAGAGCTGCTTTAATTTGAAGTTTTACGATTGCTTTTACTTTTTTTGCCATAGTGGTAATACCTAATTAAGTCGCGGCTCGCGCATATTATATATTAATATATTGCCTTCGGCGAATGTGCTACTGCCGCTCTTTAGAAGACGAACGCAGTGAGGCGGGAAAAAAGATTTATCTCTTTGACCACTCTCGGTGCTCAATGAAGCTAAAGCTTCATTTCGGTCTGCGCTTCCGTGAACGGAAGCTTGCCTTCTAACGTTTTCCACCTCATCGGCGGAAATCCTGTTTTCCTATACGGAAGAACCTGATGGTTCTTCCGACCCATCTCCGATATGGGATACTATTACGTTAATTATTAATTGTTCAAGCGAGGCAACAAGTTTTAAAGTAGCTCTCGGAAGCCTATTTGCATGGTTCGCCGGAAGCGAAAATAGGCTGAGAGCGCAACTCCCAAAATCTCGCAGGGATTTTGAGAAGCGGTACTTTCAAAACTTAGTTGCCGAGCACCCCTTATAGTTTCTTTATCTGTAAAGAATCCAGTTCAACGGGAGTATCTCTGCCAAACATATTAACCAATACCTTTACCTTTCCCCTCTCCTGGTCAACCTCTGAAACCTTTCCGTCAAAATCCTTGAATGGGCCGTCAATAATTTTAACCAAATCCCCTGGCTTGGCTTCTATCTTGAAATGCGGCTCATCTCCGGCAATACGCTTCTTTAAAGTTTCAATCTCTTCTACGGAAACTGGCACTGGTGTTGTGCCTGCTCCGACAAAACCAGTAACATTAGGCGTGTTTCTAACCACGTACCAGGAATCATCGGTCACGATCATTTCCACCAAAACGTAGCCAGGATAAATCTTTTCTTCTATCGTTTTTCTTTTGCCGTTCTTAATCTTAATCTTTTTCTCTTTGGGAACGATGACGTTGAATATCTTGTCTTCCATGCCCAAAGATTCAACCCTTTGCTTTAAAGCTTTGGCCACAGCGTCCTCATACCCGGAATAAGTATGGAGAACATACCAATTTTTTTCTGTGCTGATTTGCTGTTTTGGCATATAATTTAAAAAACAAACTTCTCCAGCAAAGTGGTAAACAAAACGTCAAGCCCTCCCAAATAGGCAGCGACAACCGCTGAAACACCGACCACAATCAAAGTGTATCTTATGGTCGTTTCTCTGGTCGGCCAATTAACCTTCCTCATCTCCAATCTTACTTCTTTTAAAAAAGTAATAAGTTTATTAATAATTTTTCCCATGTTTTTGAGTCTAAAAAACGGCCTAACGGCCACAAGTTAAACTTAGCCGAAAACAAACTAGATGTCAACCCCGCACCACTTTGCAGAAGAAATCTTCTTTTTAATATTTTGAAACAACTAATGAGATTTAAGTTGCATCAAAGTGGTGCGGGGTCAAGGTTTCTAAATGTCTAAATTCTTAACGCCTTTGGCATGCGTCTGGATGAATTTCTTTCGGGGCAGCACTTCATCTCCCATCAAGATATCGAAAATTCTGTCAGCTTCCTTGACATCTTCAATATCTACCCTTAATAAAGTCCTTTTTTCAGGATTCATGGTGGTTTCCCAAAGCTGATCCGGATTCATTTCTCCCAAACCCTTGTATCTTTGTATCGAAACATTCAAGATTTTCTCTTTCTTCAATTTCATTAAAACCTTGTCTTTTTCCTCTTCGGTATATGCATATTCTATCTTTTTGCCTGACTGTAAACGGTAAAGAGGAGGCTGAGCAATATATATGAAGCCTTTTTCAATCAGCAGCTTGAAATAGCGGTAAAAAAGAGTTAAAAGAAGAGTTCTTATATGGGAACCGTCAACATCAGCATCAGTCATTATAATAATGCGGTGGTATCTGGCCTTTTCAATTTTAAAATCATCAGCCACTGCCGTACCCAAAGCAATGATCAATGATTTTATCTCTTTGGAAGAAAGCATCTTGTCCAGACGGGCGCGCTCAACATTCAATATCTTTCCCCTTAAAGGCAGAATAGCCTGGAATCTTCTGTCCCTAGCCTGGCGAGAACTGCCGCCAGCTGACTCACCCTCAACTATGTAAAGTTCTGAGTCTTCGGGATTTCGAGAACTGCAGTCAGCCAATTTGCCCGGCAAAGCCAATCCCTCTAATGCTCCCTTGCGCAAAACAGTCTCACGCGCCACCCTAGCTGCTTTCCTGGCTTTTGAAGAAAGAATACATTTTTCAATAATCGCCCGGGCATCCTGCGGATTCCTTTCCAAAAAATCAGTCAGGGTTTCCGAAACAACTGCTTCCACTGCTGTTTTGGCCTCAGGATTACCTAACTTTGCTTTGGTCTGTCCTTCAAATTGCGGCTCTTTGATTTTTACGGAAACCACGCCGGTAAATCCCTCTCTGACGTCTTCACCCGACAAATTCTCATCGCTTTCTTTAAGAATGCCGTTCTTTTTGGCGTAATCGTTAAAAGTCCTGGTTAAAGCGGTTCTAAAGCCGGTCAAGTGATTTCCCCCCTCTCCGGTAAAAATGTTATTGGCAAAACTTTCTTCAAAACATTCATATTCTTCAGTATATTGGAAAGCTGCCTCAACCAGAATTCCTTCTTTTTCCCCGATACCGTAATAGATATTGGGATGGCGCTTAACCACGTCTCTGGTCAGATATTTGACGTATGAAGACAGTCCGCCCTCAAAATAAAAAGCGTAGAACTTTTCCGGTTTTTCCCTTTGGTCAATGGCAGTGATTCTTATCTTTTTTGTCAGGTAAGCCTGCTGCCTGAGATGTTTCAGAATCTTATTAAAATCGAATTTGATTTCGCTGAATATCTCAGGATCCGGTTCAAAGTAAACCGTGGTGCCTGTCTGCCTGCATTTGCCGTCTTTTTTAACGGCTGTTTTAGGCTTTCCTTTGGCATATTCCTGGCAATACCTAATGTTATCTCGGCAGACTTCAACCCTCATCCATTTTGAAAGCGCGCAGACCACGGAAACTCCCACGCCGTGCAAACCGCCAGCCACCTGGTAAGCTTTGCCTCCGAATTTAGCTCCGGCATGCAATGTTGTCATTACGGTTTCCAAAGCTGATTTTTTAGTTTGCCAGTGCCTTTCAACCGGAATTCCCCTGCCATCGTCAGTTGTCTTCACTTTGTTGCCTGGCGAAAGAATAACTTCAATGTTTTTTGCATGCCCGGCCATTGCCTCATCCAAACTGTTATCAATGCATTCCCAAATCAAATGATGAAGTCCCTCTGGACCGGTTGAACCGATATACATGCCGGGCCTTTTCCTGACAGGATCAAGGCCTTCCAAAACATAAATGTCTTTGGCAGTATAATCTTTTTCAGTTTTTTTAGGTTTTTGTAGCATACCCCGTATATCAACTTCCAGAACCAAACGCCGTTAGGTGCGTTTTAGCCTGTAAGCGGTTATTTGATAATAATTTCATATTTACAACCATTTGAGTTATGCCCGGCGTTTGTTTAGAACGCACCTTACTGGAAGTTGTATTACGGGGCATTTTTTAAAATTATTTTCTAACTTTCCATCCTTGCTCTTTTTCCAAGGATTTAATAACTTTTCTCTGCAAAGAATCAATTTCAGAAGAGGAAAGAGTCCTGTCCTCAGCTTGGTAAATTATATGAAAGGCCAAATTCTTTTTGCCCTCTGGCATTTCCATGCCCTCGTAAAGATCAAATAATTCAACATTCCGTACTGCCTTTCCACCAGCTTCATAAATTTTATTCAAAATTTCAGCCACTTTCACGTCTTTAGGAACCAGAACAGCTATATCCCTGATAGCTGAAGGAAATTTGGAAATCGGCCGGTACTCCTGTTCTTCAGAAGATAATTGTGATAGTTTTTCAAAATCGATATCAAAGAGAATCACTTTGTTTTTAATTCCCAAAACACTGAGGATTTTAGGAGAAATCTCACCCAAAAACCCTATTTCCTTACCATTGACCTTTATTTCAGCGCACTTGCGAGCATGCCAGATTGATTGGCTGCTTTGTTCGGGAGTCGGTTGATGTTCGTCGTACCAAACGTCTCCTATACCCAATTTTTCAAAAATCAGATCAACCACGCCCTTCAAATAATAAAACTCTTCATCTAGAATCAATCCGGAAAGCTGCCTCTTCTCTATTAAAGGATATTTGAAAACCTTACCCAGCTCAAAAATCTTAAAATTATTAAAATTACTGATGTTTTTTTCAACGTTCTTTAACAGCCCTGGAATTAAACTGGCTCTGAGATACTCGTATTCCTGGTTTAAAGGATTTTCCACTTGCACCAGTTCTTTTTCTTTGTAACCAAACAACTTTGCTTCCTTTTCTCCGAAAAAAGAATAATTATATGTCTCAATAAACCTGGCTTCTTTTAAAACGTTTTTAACGAAATCTTCCCAGAAAACATTCAGATTTCTTTTAGCGGGTATTAAATATGATATCGGAGAAACCAAAGGAATTCTATCATAGCCGTAAATCCTGCCGATTTCTTCAATCAGGTCTTCTGGCAAAGAAACATCCAGCCTGAAAGTCGGCACTTTAACGTAAAATATCTTTGACTGTGAATTCTTAATTTCAAAACCCAATCTTTCCAATATTTTCTTAATCTCAATTGAAGATATCTTTATCCCCAATAATCTCTCAACATAAGCCAAATCCAATTTTATCATTTTGGCTAAAACTTTTTTAGGATAAACGTCAATCACTGAACCAGCCATCTTGCCGCCGGCAATCTCTTCTATCAAAAAAGCTGCCCTGTTGATTGCTGGTTCTGTCAGGCCAGGGTCTATACTGTGTTCAAATCTCAAAGAAGCGTCTGTCCTAAGATTCAATTTCTTGGAACTCTTTCTGATAACCTGAGGATTGAAGTTGGCTGATTCCAAAACTATTGTTTTTGTTGATTTGCCAATTTCAGGAGATTTCCCTCCTTTTATGCCGGCAATGGCTATGGGATGATTGCTGTCGGCAATAACCAAAACATCTGGGCTTAAATTAAATTTCTGGTCCTCAAGCGTCACAATCTTTTCTTTATCTTTGGCAAACCTTACTACGATTTTTCCTCCGGCAAGCTTTTCCGCGTCAAAAGCGTGCAAGGGCTGGCCGGTCTCCAACATCACATAATTGGCAATATCCACTATGTTGTTTATCGGCCCTAACCCGCAAATCTTCAGTTCGTCGCTCAGCCATTTGGGAGAAGGCCCGACTTTAATGTCTTTTACCAGTCTGGCAGTATATCTTAAACAAGCGCTCTTTGCCAGGACTTCCACTTTAACAGAAGCTTGTTTGCCAGCTGTATTTTTTACCGAAGGAAAACGCTTAATTTGATAGTTTAAAATAGCGGATATTTCCCTGGCAATTCCCATGTGAGAAAAGCAATCCGATGCCCTATTCGGCCTGATATCAATGTCAAAAATATAATCATTGCCGTTTTTCTTAATTTCTTCAACTTCGGCAAAGTGTTTTGTCAAAAGTTCAGACAAATGTTTTGCCTGAGGTAATTTTTTATCAAAAAAAGATTGTAACCAATTATATGAAAACAACATAATTAAAATTGATTTAAAAACCTTAAATCTCCCGAACGAAACAACCTGATATCGTTAATCTTGTATTTAAGCATGGCCAGTCTTTCTAAACCAAACCCGAACGCCCAACCCTGCCAGTTTTTAGGAACGAGTTTGGAATTCTTGAAAACATTAGGATGAACCATTCCAGCACCAGCCACTTCCAACCAACCTGTACCTTTGCAAACAGAACATCCCTTGCCCTGGCAAACAAAACAGCTTATGGCGATATCAAAAGACGGTTCAGTAAAAGGAAAATAATCCGGCCTCAAGCGGAACTTAACGTCTTTCTCAAAAAATCTGCGGAAGAATTCTCCGACAATGGCTTTCAAATTGGCTACTGATATATTCCTATCAACCATCAATCCTTCAACTTGGAATAATTGAAATTCATGGGAAGAATCTGTTGCCTCATGCCTGAAAACATTTCCCGGAACAATTATCCTTAAGGGTGGATTATTCTTTTCCATATAGCGGACCTGGACAGGACTGGTATGAGCTCTAAGCAAACGTTTGTTTTTAAGATAGAAAGTATCCCAGACATCTCTGGCAGGATGGTCTTTAGGGATATTCAAAGCATCGAAATTATACCATTCTGTTTCCATATCAGGCCCCTCAACAATTAAAAATCCCATTGATTGGAAAATCTCTTCCACTTTTCTTTTGGTCAAGGTTAAAGGATGCAGATGGCCGGAAAAAGGCTTTTTCCCGGGAATAGTTATATCAATCCATTCTGATTCTTTGAGAGAGGTTCCGGTAAAACGCACCTCTTCCATTTTTACTTGTATCTTCTCCTTTAAAAAATCCTTTAGTTTATTTGCTTCGCTGCCGATTTTTCTTCTTTCGTCTTTTGAAAGTTTAACCAAAGAACGCAAAACTAAAGTAAGCTCTCCTTTCTTTCCTAAATACTTTTTTAAAACTTCATTCAAAAGCTCGGCATTTCCTGCACTGTCTATTTCCTTTTCTACTTGTTTTTTAAGCGATTTTAAGTCAATTTGTACCATACCTGTTCTTTAATTTTACCTTAAATTTACCTTAGAATCAAGCAAAAATCTGGGGAAAACTCAAAGAAAAAACCCACTAAATTAGCTTAAAAAAGCGCATCTAATGGGTTTTTCTAGTAGATTCTATATAGGCGATAATTTGATCATGTTTTTCTCGACTGATTCTCCCTTTGGCGAGGCAGCGATGGATAACAAACCACAGAGAAATAGCAGAATGGATTCTACAATCGAGACGCTCCATTTCTTTTTTGCCACCCTGCTCTCTATCAAGAAAAATTACCAAATCAGAAACAATCAACCCAGCTTTTCTTATGGCCAAAATCGCCTCTTCTTTGGTTTCCCCAAAACTAAGCACATCATCAATCAATAAAACAACTTGGCCTAGAGAAAACTTTCCCTCAGCAATGCCAGTTATTCTGCGTTTGCCATCGATAACTTCCTTTTTTAATTTCAAAAGGGGCTTTCCTGATAATCGTGAAATTGCCTCGGCGAAAGGTTCGCCAGCCTGAGGAACACCAGCTACCAAATCGAACTGAAATCTTTCTCCTTTAATCAAATGAAACATAACTTCGGCAATCGCTTCCACAGCATCGGGAATTAAAGGTCCCCCATACTCTCTTGTTCTTAAATTAATCTTAAAGGGAGATTTCGGAGCTGTGGGATCGCCTTCATGATGTTTCAATTTAAATTCTCCAAGTTCAAGTATCCCCAAATTTGCCAAATTATCGATCAACAATTTCAGTTCATCGACTATATACCCTTTAACATGCCATTTCTTTGTCATTTTACCTCCCATCCTATATGAAATTAGAAAATAGCTGTTTATATGCCTCCTTTCTGTACTAATACTATTCAATTTTCAATAAGGCGTCAAACCAAAACCCGCCATTAATATAGGCGGGAAATTTATGGCGGACCCGACCGGATTTGAACCGGCGATCTCCTTCGTGACAGGAAGGCGTGTTAACCAGGCTACACTACAGGTCCGTGGTGCCGAGGGTGAGAGTTGAACTCACGACCCCTGCCTTATGAAGGCATTGCTCTAACCACTGAGCTACCCCGGCTAATGTTGTTGCGGGGGCCGGAATTGCACCGGCGTCTCGAGGTTATGGGCCTCGCAAGGTACTACTCCTCCACCCCGCGGCAAAACATTTTAATTATACTTTCTTTTTCAAAAAAATCAAGGCTAAAAAGCATCCAAATCTCTAAGCGCTTTCTCATAAATGCCCAGTGCCTTTTTAGTCTCATCCAAAGTTAACTTGTAATCAGGATCGCGAACAATATTGTTGCGAATCTGGTGTGCTTCTTTTAACTCTTCGATATTGGAAAGAGTGGCGACGGTTAGCTTTTCCAAGCTCTCTTCTAAAGAAGCGCCTCCGTACCCCATCTTTTTCAAAATATCATTCATTGTATTGTCCGCTTCAATAACCGTTAACTTGTATTCCGATTCCAAACCAGTATCTAATCTAGCAAGAATCTTCCGCCAATCCCTTTCCATTCTTTTTACGCCAAAAGGCTTGTATCTGAAGAATTCAGCTGCGTCATAAAGAACATACATTCTCAGCCAAGAAGACTTAAAAAGCGCGAAAATTATGAAGCCCACTGCAAATACGCCAAAAACCATAAAAGCTATCTTTAAATAGAAAAGCAAATCGTCAAAAGCGGCGGAAGAAAAAAACGGCATGAAACTATTTGTAAATCCTTCAATTATTTCCATACCCCGTATATCAACATCCAGGCATTTTCAATGCGAAAACACCCTGAAGATTGTCTTTATTTAATAATATATTCAACATAATAACTTTGTTTGAGATTTTAATACGAAGTATTCTGGATGTTGTATTACAAGGCATATAATTTTGATATTTCTAAAATTTTATCTTCTTCGAACGGCTTGCCGATTATCTGAAGTCCGACAGGAAGATTGTCTATCTTACCGACAGGCAAGGAAACAGCCGGCAATCCAGCCAAACTGACAGGACCGGTAAAAACATCGCAAAGATACATTTGAAGCGGGTCTTTAATCTTTTCTCCGAGCTTGAAAGCCGGAGTCGGCGCAACGGGTGTCATTAAAACGTCTACCTTTTTAAACGCCTTTTCAAAATCCTGTCTTACCAAAGTCCTTACTTTCTGGGCTTTCAAATAATAAGCGTCGTAATAACCGCTGGACAAAGCATATGTTCCCAAAATAATCCTGCGGCGTACCTCGTCTCCCAATCCCCTGCCCCTTGAACGCAAATAAACTTCCATTAAATCATTACTGCTTTTGTCCTGGTGTCCGTATTTTATGCCATCGTATCTTGCCAAATTAGCAGAAATCTCACAAGGCATAATTATGTAATAAGTAGCTATAGCGTAATCAGTATGAGGTAAACTTACTTCCATTATCTTTGCGCCCATTGCCTCGTATTTCTTTATCGCCTCTTTCACTATTTTTTCCACTTCCTTATCAACTTCTTTGACAAAATATTCTTTGGGAACGCCTATTTTCAAGCCCTTGATTTTCAATCCATTGTTTTCAACCCTCATATCAACCGAAGTTGAATCCATCTGATCTTTGCCCCTTATTACATCAAAAACAATCTTGCAGTCATCTATATTCTTGGTTAAAGGCCCTATCTGGTCAAGAGAAGAAGCCATAGCAATCAGTCCGAAGCGGGAAACTGCGCCGTAAGTCGGCCTTAACCCGACCACTCCGCAAAGAGAAGCAGGGTAACGTATCGAACCAGCTGTATCAGAACCCAAAGCGTAAACTGCCATGTCTGCGGCAACAGCAGCTGCTGAACCAGATGAAGAGCCGCCTGTTACCCTGGTTAAATCGCAAGGATTC
Source organism: Candidatus Paceibacterota bacterium (assembly GCA_016782605.1). Lineage (NCBI taxonomy): Bacteria > Bacillati > Minisyncoccota > Minisyncoccota bacterium. The sequence continues at coordinate 54,030 of JADHYE010000001.1, forward strand.
TTTGTCGGACCGAAGGCTGAATTCTCTCCGGAAGCTCCCATGGCAAACTCATCCAAATTGGTTTTTCCCAAAATAACCGCCTTTTCCTTTTTCAATTTCCTGACAACCGTAGCCTCATAAAGAGCAACGTAGTTTTCTAAAATCTTTGAAGCAGCCGTACACTTCAACCCTTCAACCATAATATTGTCTTTTACAGCGCAAGGAATGCCTGCCAGAACCGGTATGTTCTCGCCTCTCTTGATTATATCATCAACTTCTTCTGCTTGCTTTAAAGCTGTTTCCTCGATAACGGACAAAAAAGCAAAAATGTCTTTGTCTTTTTCCCTTATCTTTTCCAGATAAGCTTTGCACAATTCAACAGATGAGAACTCTTTGTTGACTAATCCTTGATGCGCCTGAGCAATGGTTAGATCCTGTATCTTCACCCCGTTAGAAGTTTGCATATGTATTATTGGCCAAAAAAGACCAAAGGTTCTTTTTTGGCGGAAGTTTAACGAAATAAAGTAATTGTTTAATCTTTAGCATGTTTAACCGTGGCAAACTTCTAACGGGGTTCATTTCAAAATTGATTTTACTTTTAAATAATCTTCTTTTTTATCGGGAAACGATTCTATTAATTTCCTGCTGCTCCCCTTTCCTTTTGGCTCATCTTTCCTTAATACGTTTTCAACTTTGATCGAATGGCTGGTCGGCTCAATGCCGGAAATATTCACTTCTTTCAGTTTTTCAAAATAATCCAAAATCGAAGAAAGCTCTTTCTGATATTTTTCAATTTCTTGATCAGTTAAGCCCAATCTGGCAAGTTTAGCTATATGTTGTACTTCTTCTTTAGAAATCATCTTGGCGGTTCCAAATATTCTGTTTCAACTAATACTTCGTGAAGCTGATCAAGGTTTTCCAATACCATGCCTGCTCCCCTAACCACAGCTGTTGTCGGGTCTTCAATAACCTTGGTCGGAATCTTGGTTTCTTTTTGAATTAGAGTAGCCAACCCCCTTAAAAGAGAGCCGCCCCCTGCCATCTGAATCCCTGAAACCATGATATCAGCCAGTAATTCTGGCGGAGTTTCCTCGACAGCTGTTTTCGTTTCGGCAATTATCTGTTTTATTGATTTTTCCAAAGCTTTTCTGATATCCTCGTCAGAAACTAGAATTTCCTCGGGCAATCCCGTTACCAAATTCCTCCCCCTCATTGGCAACTGCTTTTTCTCTTTTAAAGGATAAGCTGAACCTATTATTATTTTAAGCATTTCTGCTGTTCTTTCGCCGATCAGCAGCTTGTATTCATCTTGGGCGAACTGAATAATGTCCTGGTTTAATCTGTCTCCGGCAATCCGGAGAGTTTTTGACAAAACTATTCCTCCCAGAGAAATCACGGCAATATCCGTTGTCCCTCCGCCAATATCAACTATAAGGTTTCCTCCTGCTTCTTGTATGGGTAAACGAGCGCCCAAAGCTGCAGCCATGGGTTCCTCAATAATGAATACCTCCCTGGCACCTGCGTTCTTAGCTGCATCAGAAACAGCTTTTTTCTCAACTTCTGTTACTCCGCAGGGAATGCCGATAATCACCCTGGGCCTTGGATTCAAAAGAAACTTTTTCTGGTGCGCTTTATCAATAAAATACTTTAACATCTGCTCTGTTACTTCAAAATTAGAAACAACGCCGGAAACCAAAGGCCTGGTGGCCACAATATGGGCTGGCGTACGGCCTACCATTTTCTTTGCTTCATCTCCAATAGCCAAAACCTGGCCTGTTTTCTGATTTATGGCAACAACCGAAGGCTCAGTAATAATGATTCCCCTACCCCGAACGTAAACCCGAGAATTAGCTGTTCCTAAATCAATAGCAATATCTTCTGAAAGTATTCTCCAGAGTTTATTAAACATAATTATTTAAAAATTTACCTAAGTCTTTGATTTTCATCAACTTTGTTTCTTTTTTGTCCCTGAATTTTAATTCAACGGAATTCACCTTCAATGTCCTTTCGCTGACAACGATTCTTAAGGGCAAACCGATCAAGTCAGCATCAACGAATTTTTCACCAACGCTCTTATCCTGCCTATCGTCATATAATACTTCAATTCCCTGCTTTTGAAAATTCTCATATAAACCAAAAGCTGCTTTGCTAACTTTCTGATTGTTTTCTACCTGAATTAGATGAATTAAGAAAGGAGCAACTTCTTTCGGCCAAATAATGCCTTTATCGTCATGATTAATTTCGACAATAGCTCCCATTAATCTGCTCAAGCCTATTCCATAACAACCCATGGAAACAAGCTTTTCTTTTTTATCCTTTCCAACAAAATTAAGATTAAAAACCTTAGAAAACTTGTCTTTTAATTGGAAAATGTTTCCTATCTCAATCGCTTTTTCAACTGATAAAGACTTATTGCCGCATTTCGGGCATTTATTCTTTTCCTGCTTGATTATTTCCTTATTTACGGCCAATCTACACTTCTTACAAAGAAAGATTTCGTCTTCGCCAAAAGGCGTCACTGTCTGAAATTCATGGGAATACTTGGAAAAGGTACCACCGGCAGCCAGGGTCAAAAATGTCTTGGTGCTTAAACCGCATTTATCAAATATATTAAAGTAAGCTTTTTTCATTTTCTCGTAATAACCATCAAGGTCTTTTTCATCGGCGTGGAAAGAATATAAATCTTTCATCAAAAACTCCACTCCCCTTAAAAGTCCTGATTTCACCCGTAATTCATCTCGAAACTTATCCTGAATCTGATAAGCATAAAAAGGCAGGTCTTTGTACGAGTTAATAAATTCTTTGACTAAGGGAGTAATGATTTCCTCGTGAGTCCAGCCAAGGGAAAAGTCTTTGTCTGAACGGTTTTTCAATTTAAACATTTCAGGATACTTCCATCTGCCTGTCGTTTCCCAATTCTTCTTAGAATGCAAAGCTGGCATTAAAATCTCCTGACCACCAACTGAATTCATTTCATTACGGATAATCTCTTCAATCTTTTTTTGGACCAAAAATCCCAAAGGTAAAAATGTATATACCCCCGCCATTAATTTACGGACAAAGCCGCCTCTTGTCAAAAACTTGGCATTAATGCTCTGCTCGTCTTTTGGCGCTTCCCTGATTGTTTTTGTGAAAAGTTGAGATTGTTTCATAATTAAAATAATCTGGCAACGTCTTTTATCGTCACCAAAACCATTAATAAAAGTAATAAACTGAAAAATACAGCTGTTATGTTCTGCTCCACTTTTTCGCTAATCGGCCTTCTCCTGATAGCTTCAATCCCCAGAAATAATATCTTGCCTCCGTCAACTGCTGGAATGGGCAGAATATTGAAAATAGCGATATAAATGGCCACTATGCCGACAAATTGCAGAAAATAATTCGTTCCCATCTGGCTAGCCTGAGTAAAAAGATGAACGACCCCTACCGGACCCATCAGTTCAACTCCCGAAGACTGGCCTTGAACAATATTGCTTATCACTTGGCCGTAACCTTTAATTATTGCTCCTGTCATATTAACCGTTGCCACCAATCCCTGCCAAGGAGCCTGGTACCAGGAAAAAGACTGCATTGCTGTTCTGACTAAAGCTACGCCCAAAGGACCTTCTCCTGCTGGCGGCGAAACTCGAGGTACGACTTTGACGTCAAAAACTTCATTCCCCCTTTCAACCGTCAAAACAATCTCTTCTCCTAAATGAGTATTACTGAACTCCTGCACTTCCCGTATTTTACCAACAGCCAATTGCTCCTCGCTAATTGCCATTCCTTTTATCGTATCCCCAGGTTGTAAGCCAGCAAGTTTTGCCGGAGAGCCAGCAGAAATGCTAGCAATCTGCACTCTTGGATTAACTAAACCAGAAGCTTCATCGTCTACAGCCACTGCTGTTCCTAAATTGAAAACAATAGCAAATAGAATTGCTGCCACTATCCAAAAAGAAAGCACTCCGGCAAAAGCAATTAAAGCCCTTTTCCAGACAGCCTGACCTGAAAAACTGCGAGGGTCATTTACCTGACCTATTTCGCCCGGCATTTTTACGAAAGCACCTAGGGGCAGAAGATTTAAAGAATAAATAGTATCGCCAATTTTTTTTCCGAATATCCTGGGAGGGAAACCTATGCCAAATTCTTCAACTTTTACTCCGAATTTCTTTGCTACGATAAAATGGCCGAATTCGTGAAGAGTTACTAGCCCTATTAAGCTTAAAGAAGCGATAAGAATTGTTAAAAACATACCCTGTATATCAACATCCAGGCATTTTCAATGCGAAAACACCCTGAAGATTGTCTTTATTTAATAATATATTTAACATAATAACTTTGTTTGAGATTTTAATACGAAGTATTCTGGATGTTGTATCACGGGGCATATTATTCTGATATTTCTTTTTTCTTATTCTCTCCCATTTCTTCTATCTTTTTATTGTAATCGTCAACCAACTCCTGAAGCTCGTCTTTAGCCCGGAACTTGTCATCCTCCCTGATTTCTCCCTGTTTTGTTTTATCCTGGATTTCACTCCAAACCTCTTCCCTCCACTTTCTAATAGTCCTTCTTGACTGTTCTTCTTTTTCCGCAATGGTCCTGGTTAAATTCTTCCTGTATTCTTCGTTCAAAGGCGGCAAATTAATCCTGACTGCATCCTTGTCAACAATTGGATTAGCGCCGATTCCCGTCTTTTCCAAAGCTGAAACAATGCCTTCGATATAAGACTTATCCCAAGGCTGAATTAAAATCTGCTTTGCCTCAGGTGTAGAAATGGCAGCCAATTGTTTTAAAGGAAACTTCTGGCCGAAACAGTCAACAACAACATCCTCCACCAAAGAAGGCGTTGCCCTGCTGGTACGAATCTTATTCATTTCCTTTTCTAAAAAGCCGATTACCTTGTCTAATTCCGGTTTAATATTTTGAATGATTGTTTTGTAGCTATCCATACCCTGTGTATCAACATCCAGGCATTTTCAATGCGAAAACATCCTGAAGATTGTTTTTATTTAATAATATATTTAACATAATAACTTTGTTTGAGATTTTAATACGAAGTATTCTGGATGTTGTATTACGGGGCATAAAAATTACATTTCCATTACCAGTCTTTCCAGAGCCAATCTGGCGTTAACATTGGTCTGGGCAAGCAGTAATTTTGTCGTTTGAATTAGATTAATAATATTTTTTAATTTATCAGCTGAATAACTTTTAAAGCTAATATCGGAATTGCCAGAAGAAAAACGGGCAAGCAGAATGTCCCTGAAATAATTAAGCCAGACATCCAGGGTTTTTTGCGTTTCTATCGGCTCTTCGCTCAAATCTTTTACGTACTGGAAACGGGAATAAAGCATTGATTTTGAAAGATTTTTAACTTCTTCTATTTTTTTCTTGAACGCTCCAACCGCTTTTTTATCGGAAACGAAATCCATAACCAGTCCCGGTTTCCCAGAAGAAATGGAAGAAAGCTCTTCTGCCTCTTTTTTCAAAAACCCTTTGTCTAATAGATAGCGATTGATTTCTTCTTCTTTGACCGGATTAAACTTTACAACCTGAACGCGGGAAAGAATGGTCGGTAAAAGATAATGTATTTTGTCGCTGATTAAGATTAAAACGCTGTCACCCCTCGGCTCTTCCAATGTTTTTAAAAGCGCTGTCTGTGCCTCCTGATTCATTAAGTGGGCATTATCTATAACAGCTGCTTTCACCGAATTAAAAGAGCTTTTAAGCGAAAATCTGCGAATCAAATCCCTTATCTGGGAAATCTTTATCTCTTTTTCCTCAGGCGTAACAAGAACAAAATCTGGATGATTGCCAAAATCCTTACTGACTTTATCGCCAAAAAGCAGCGAAACCCATTGTAAAGCCAAAGTCCTTTTCCCTAATTTTTCGGAACCGGCAAATAAATAAGCGTGGGAAAAAGTCTTAGTCTCAGCCAATTTTTTCAAAAGATTCCATTGTTTTTGGTGTCCGACCAACATAGCTTATCTTTTATTCATTATGCTCTTTTTGTAAACATCAAGGTTTTCCAAAACTACGCCCGTTCCTTTGGCCACGCAAAGCAAAGGGTCTTCAGCCAGAAAGCAAGGGACGCCTGTTTCCCGGGAAATCATTTCTGTAATATTTCTTAACAATGCGCCGCCACCAGAAACGATCATGCCTTTGTCGATTATGTCGGCTGACAATTCAGGCGGCGTATCCCTTAATACAGTTTTAATAACATGGATAATATCTCCCAAGATTTCAGAGATCGCTTCGGCAATTTCGTTGGAAGAAATTTTAACTGTCCGGGGCAAACCGGAAACCAAATCCCTGCCGCGAATTTCTATAAATCTTGGCTCTTTTTCCGGTATAGCTGTACCTATTTTCATTTTAACCTCCTCTGCTGTCTGTTCTCCGATAGCTAAATTGTATTTTTTCTTTATATAATCTGAAATGGCAAAATCCATTTTGTCTCCGCCGATCCTGATAGAATTACAAGTGACTATTCCCCCCAAAGATATGACAGCTATTTCAGAAGTCCCGCCGCCGATATCAACAATCATATTGCCAGAACAGGAATTAATCGGAATGCCAGCGCCAATGGCTGCTAAAATCGGCTCTTTTGCCAAATATGCCTGTTTGGCACCCGCATTCAAAGCAGCTTCAATTACCGCTCTTTTCTCGGTTGAGGTAATGCCAGCTGGCACGCCTATCATTAATTCAGGTTTTAAGAAACGCCAAAAACCGCATACTTTATCAATAAAATGCCTTAGCATTGCCTGAGTCACCCTGAAATCAGCAATCACCCCGTCTTTTAAAGGACGATAAACCCTAATTGTGTCTGGAGTACGACCGATCATTTCTTTTGCTTCTTCCCCGATTGCCAGAATTCTGTTCTCTTCTAGGGCAACAGCAACAACTGAAGGCTCTTGCAAAACCACTCCTTTACCGGGAAGAAAAACCAAAGAATTGGCAGTACCCAAATCTATACCTATTTTTCTCATAAATATATTAACAATTAATTCAAATCTATCTTATCTTAATTCCCGTCTTTTGACAAATATACCAACTATCAAAACTACAATAACTACGAAAATACCGCCGAAAATAAACACTAAATCATATCCCAGAAAACCAATAAGCAAGCCGGAAACCAAAGCTCCTAAAGCAACGCCTAAAGGAGCAAAAACAGTATCAATGGCACTGGCTTCTTCCGGCTCTGTCTTAAAGCTTCTGGAGACCAATCCTGAACGGCCAGAATTGCAAATTAAAGCGCCAGCAGAACGTAAAACATTAATCAGCAAAACGCTGAAAAAATTCAAAAAGCCACTAGCTAGACCAAAGACAATCGATAATAGTCCAGCAATTAATCCGCCCCGAAAAATACTTGCTCTACTATTGCTCTTTTCTAAATATTTAATAAGTAAGAAAGATAAGGGAAGAAACAAAACTGAAAAAACTGAAATAAAAATCAGAATTAAATTCTGCGACCAGACCAATTGCTCTTTTAAAAATAAAACGAAGAAAGCATGGTAAAAACCGGCCAAAAGCAAAACGGAAAAAGAAATCAAAAGAAAAGGCAGAATACTTCTCTTTTTTAAAAGTTGAAAAATCTTTTGGTAGTTATTCTGGGAATCCCTGACCTTAAAGCCTGCATCCGTTAAAGTTCTCGCTGGTTTCCTTAGTTTAAAAAAGCAAAAAAAGGCGGTAAAAAGATGAAGTGCCATGCTTAAAATAAACACGCCGACAAAATTAAACTGCCAGACAAAAAAAGCGCCGATAGCCGGAGCAATGGCATCAGCATAAAAAGGAGCAGAATAAAACCAACCGAAAGACCTGTCAGCATTCTCTAAAGGAAAACCCATTAAAATAGACCTAATTGAAACAAAAAACAAGGCAGCAGAAACCCCTAGCAAAACCTGCCAGAAATAAAACAATGCCTGGTTTTGAATTAAAATCATACCCAGAGCGTAAAGAGCGTAACCAAAAATTCCAATAGCTGAAAGTATGGCCGGATTAATCTTGTGATTCAAAAAACCGGCAATCGGAGCGAATAAAGCAAGAGGCAAATAAATAAGCAGAAAAGCATAACCAACCTCAGGTAAAGACAAACCACGAGTAACCAAAAACAAAGGGAAATACAAAGAAAATGTTTTGTAGCCAAACAATAAAAAGAAATGGACTATGGTTGCGTCCATGGTTATCTTTTCTATCTTGGGAATGAAAAACATATTCAGTTATTCTAGCAAAAAAAATAGCGGGTAGCCATTACAATTGACTACCCGCACTGCTCACAGAGCAGATAACTTCTCCTCAACTCCACTGATGTGGAATTTAGCACTCAGCCCAGTCTCCTTCTGAGACCTCTCATATAACTTTATGGCCGTTCTGTACTCCGTCTTTGCTCTTCGTGTCTCTCCGATTTCCCTAAGGGCATCGGCCTTGTTCTGTTTGGCATGCCCCGCTGTTCGGAGATCTCCCTTTGCCAAAGCAGTCTTATGCACCTTTTCGCACACTTGAACACTCTCAGCGAACCTTCCCTCACGACGAAGGGTAATGGCCTTGGTATTCCAAACCGATGGCTCTTCGGAGAATGATGCAACAGCCTTATTGATAACTGACCAAGTCTCTGGCTTTTTATCTAAAAGCCAAAGTGCCAAGGGCAGCCCATTCAAACAGGAAATTTTCCTGCTTTTGTTTCTGGTATTAAGAGCTTCCCGAAACGAAAGCTCTGCTAGTTTAAGGTTGCCCTTCCTGGTTGCGACCGGGCCTTTGATTGAGATATAATAGTAATCCCATCCCAATATCCGGTTAGCCTCGGCAATCTCTTCTTTGCCGGTTAAACTTACTTTGTTCTTCTTGATCAAGGCAACTGACTCATCATATTTACCATCTGCATACAATTTCTTAGCCAGTTTCAAGATCTTTTGGGCCGGCATCGCTTTGGCAATTTCCTGCTCTTTTTTAAAGAACAGATAAACCATTGCATTGCAACCGGTAACAAAGCCCAATAGCAAGATAAATCCTGCTGAAAGAAAAAACTCTGCCATCTCGGCACCTCCTTTCTTTATTTCTTATCTTTCGTTAATATATTAATCAAATCCTTACCTTGCAGGATATAATATGAATTCAACCTCCATCTCTCTTCTCTGCTCCTCACCATATATATCAACCCATATTGGACATAAAATGAACCACCGCTCCCCTCCTTCTACAATCACATATATTACCACGCTCTTTCCAAAATGTCAACCCCATTAGAAGTCCGCCTTGCCGGAGGCATGGCGACAGCCACCAAGGGGGCAGCTTACTTCTAACGGAGTCAAGATTGAGGTATAATAATCATATGCCAGGTAGTGAAAATTCAACCACTGCCGCGGCAGTGAAAAAAATAATAATTTGTCGAATTTCTACTACCTAGTATGACCAAAAAGACAAAAACAATACTGTTTTTAGCCTGCTTACTTGCATTCATCCTGTTAGCTCCCTCAATAGTCCTGTACTCCCAAGGATACAGAATTGATTTTAATCCTCCAGAAGGCGGAAAAATGATTACCCAAACCGGAGGCCTTTTTTTGAAAGTCACGCCCAAACAAACAGATATTTATATTGACGGCAAACCTAAAAAAAGAACTGATTTTCTATTCGGTTCTGTTTTAATTGAAAACCTCATTCCTGGAAAGTACAAAGTAGAAATCAAAAAATTAACCAGCCAGGAAGAATACTATCCCTGGGAGAAAAACCTGGAAATACGGGAAAAACAGGTAACTGAAGCCAAGAACGTTGTCCTTTTCCCGAAAAACGTTAATTTCAACGTCTTATCAACCAACGTAGAACAGCTTTGGCTTTCTCTGGACCAAAAGAAACTAATCTTAAAGGAAAATGAAAAAGCCAGCTGGTCCTTAAAGCTTTACGACCCGGAAAAGAATATAAAAAGCTATTTAATAAGCGACGAGGATTTCTTCACGAAAGAACCCCAATTAATCAATCTGAAATTCTCGGGAGACTCAAGAAGTATTAATCTGGAAGTCAGCATAAAAGAAGCAATACAATCTTTTTCTCTGCAACTTGACCAAGCAAAACCAACTTTAAATAAAAAAACAGCAGCCACAACGACAACTGGAAACGCTGCTATCTCGCAACAAGCAGGCAATGATATATATTATCTGGACAGTTTCGGCTATCTTTTCAGGAATAAAGAAAAGCTGGCAGAAACTCCCTTTCAAACAAAACAAGAAACAGAATATGCTTTAGATATTTTCAACGGCAACATATTCTTAAAAGAAAACGACAAACTGTACAAATTCAATTACAATCTGAAAACATTTGAACATTTCTTTGACGGAATCAATATCTTAAAGCTTTCTCCGGACAATAAAAAACTGCTTTACGCTTCAAACAATGAAATGTGGATTCTTTTCCTGGAAGACAAAATCGACCAGCCGCAGAAAAAATCAGGAGAGAAAATCTTTTTAATCCGCTTATCAGACCAAATCACAAGCATCTCCTGGATAAACGACAATTACCTGGCTTTTCTTGCCGGCAATACCGTTAAAATCATTGAAATAGACGACAGGGACAGAATAAACGTTATAGACATCTTTGAAACAAAAAACCTCCCTCAAGAAGGAAGCATTAATGAAATGTCCTGGAACAGGTTTGACAATAAAATCTATCTCTTGGACGAAAACGGCTATTTATATAGCTCTAACGTCCTGCTCCCGTAATTTGATTTTCTTTTTAAAAGCTTCCCAGCCCATTTCTCCGGTATTGGCTATAACGCAAACTTCCTTGAACTGGCAATAACGACACTGCCAATTATCGGGGTAATCCGATAATCTGTCGGGAATAACGTTCTTATCAATCTTCTTTCTAATACCAGCCAAAAAGTCCAAAAGAGAAAGGGCGCATTTTTTATCGTATTTTACGACAAAATCCTTCAGCTGCTGGTTATCTTTATTAACGTAAAGCAGTATTCCTTTAGGAATCTTAAAATAATGGAGATAAAGCTGAAGCTGAGCAATATTTTCCTCCTTTGGCTCAGTTAACTTACCAAAAATCATGCTGTTCATACTTTTAATATCCAAAACATATAGTTCCTTGCCATCGCTGATTATGGCATCAGCCCTGCCTGAAATCAGTTCCTGAGGAGGAATATTAACTTCGGCAGCCACCACATGGATTTCCCTGGTGCTCAAAAGCGGCTTCATAATAAGCTGATGGATGTGGTCGCCATGGTCAAACAGCCTTAGAATATTGGCCTCCATCTCCTTTCTGGGAACATTCTTGAACTTAAAAAACAAAGCTCTGCCGCATTTGCCTGCGTCAGTAATATAAAAGTGATGCTGCTCTTTATCTCTTTGCCTGTCCAAATAGAATTTATCGATTATATCTTTAAGAAACATAGAGTTTATCTCTTCTGCCACTGAGGAGCACGACGAGCGCGCTTCAATCCGAACTTCTTTCTTTCCCTCATCCTCGGGTCTCTTTTCAAAAAACCAGCTTTTTTCAACTGTTTCCTCAATTCTGGATCGAATAAAACTAAAGCGCGAGTTAAACCGTGCCTGACAGCTTCAGCCTGGGAAGTCGTCCCTCCCCCTTTAACTTTTACTGAAACCTGAAATTTGTCAGAATAATCAGTCAAAATCAAAGGAGAAAAAATAATACGCTGAAGGTATTTTGTCGGAAAATAATTTTCAAAAGTCCTTGTATTTATTAAAAAGGTCTTTTCTTTTTGAACAGAAATTCTCACCCTGGCTACAGCTGTCTTTCTCCTGCCTATGCCCTCAAAATACCTGGCTACTTTAGGTTTAACTGTTACTTTGGCAGTTTTTTTAGCTGGAGCTTTTTTGACTTTCTTTACTGTTTCTTTTTTTGTTTTTTTAGCCTTTGGCATACCCCGTATATCAACATCCAAGCATTTTCAATGCGAAAACACTCTGAAGGCTGTTTTTATTTAATAATATATTCAACATAATAACTTTGTTTGATATTTTAATACGAAGTATTCTGGATGTTGTATTACAGGGCATATTTTAATCTTTTAATCATTTTTGCTCTTAATTTATTCTTGGGCAGCATGCCAAAAACCGCTTTCCTCAAAACTTCTTCCGGATTCTTCTCAAATAACTTCTCCAAAGTTATCTCCTTCAAGCTTCCCAGATATCCAGAATGACGGTAGTATTTCTTCTGTTTGGCTTTTTTGCCGGTGAATTTCAACTTATCAACGTTTTGGACAATAACAACATCGCCGATATCTTTGTACGGCGCAAAGTCTGCTTTCTGTTTCCCCCTCAAAAGCAAAGCTATTTCAACAGCCAGTCTGCCTAAAACCTTATCAGTAGCGTCTATTTTGTGGGTTTTGCGTTCCATAGTTATTTAACCAATTCTATTATGGCTATTTTGGCAGCATCTACTTTTCTTTGGCCAAGCTTAATAATCCTGGTATATCCTCCTTTTCTTTCTTTGAATCTCGGGGCGATCTCATCAACCAATTTCTTAACCACTTTTCCAGTAAAAAACTTTGCCAATAATCTGCGCGAAGCCAAAGTGCCGACTTTCGCTTTGGTAATCTTTTTTTCAACGAAAGAGGAAACCTCTTTTGCCTTAGCTTCTGTTGTTTTAACTTTTTCTTTCAATATCAAAGCAGCAGCTAAAGATCTTAAAAGAGCGTTTCTTTGGTCTTTTTCCCTATTTAGTTTTTTCCCTTTTTTTCTTTTTCTCATTTTTTACTTTTTTGCTTACTGCTTTCTTTTCTTTTTTCGGCTTCTTGGCCGCTTTTTTCTTTTCTTTGTCTTCCGGTTCTACAGATGCAGCTTTCGGCTGGAAAGCTGTAGCCAGCAACGAAAAGTGGCTAATCAAAATTTCCGAAGCCTGATAAAATGCCTGTTCCGGATCGATAATGCCGTCTGTTTCAATTTCCAGAAACAATCTGTCAAAGTCAGTTCTTTCTCCGACACGCATATTCTCAACCCTGGAACTTACCCTTTTTACAGGAGTAAAGCTGGCATCCAGCAGAATAGCTCCTATCTCTAATTTTTCAGGCATGGAGCCTGCTGTTTTTTTCCTTGTTTCGCGGCTGGAATAGCCAATTCCCTTTTCAATCTGGATTTCCATTTCCAGTTCAGCGGATTTTGAATTCAAAGTGGCAATATGGCAGTTTTTATTTACCAATTCCACTTGGCTGGGCAGCTTGAAATCAAAGCCCTTCACTGCTTTTTCTCCCTTAACTTTCAGGGTCGCTTTCTGTGGCTCGTCGCTAAAAAGCTTAAATCTCAATTGCTTCAAATTAAGCATTATAGTGATAACGTCTTCTAAAACTCCTGAAATCGTTGAGAACTCATGGGAAACTCCCTTGATTTTGACTTGGGTAATAGCAGCTCCTTCAAGCGAAGAAAGCAAAACCCTTCTCAAAGAATTGCCGACGGTTACTCCGTAGCCAGGACGCAAAGCTTCTATTTCAAAAACAGCTTTGTTCCCTTCTTTTTTAACTATTTTGGGAGCGTGAGGTAAATTAATCATATAGCGAGTCCCGCAACAACGGGACGAAGGTTAAGAAGAGGATGAATTCCTCTTCGATTTATTTTGAGTAAAACTCGAAAATTGCGGAGAGTTCTGCCGGTGGGACAGCCTCTTCTAAATTTGGTGAATCGATGACCTTTGCCTCCAGCTTCTCAGCGTCTAATTTGAGCCAAGACGGAGGATTATATTTTTTTAAAGTAGATGATAATTTCTGGAAAATTGTTTTTTTTAAAGAATTGGGGTTAACGCTTATTTTGTCCCCTTTCTTAACCAGATAGCTGGAAATATTAATCGGCCTGTCGTTAACCATAAGATGGCTGTGGGAAACCATTTGTCTGGCAGCAAATTTGGAAGGAGCGAAACCTAATCTGAAAACTACATTGTCCAAGCGGCTCTCCAAAGTTTTAATTAAAGCAGCGCCGGCATCCGTCACCTTTCCCCTGGCCTTTAAAATATCTTTGACGTAGTTCCTGAATTGCTTCTCTTCCAAATTATACCAGTTCTTTAATTTTTGTTTTTCCCTTAATTCTTTACCGTATTCAGAAAGCGATTTCACTCTTTTTTTAGCTTTTGGCCCTGGCGGATAAGGTTTTTTGATCATTGGGCATTTCTGCGATGAGCACCTTTCGCCTCTCAAAAAAAGCTTAATTCCTGCACGACGGCAAATTTTGCATTTAGAAACATTCATACCCTGTATATCAACATCCAGGCATTTTCAATGCGAAAATATCCTGAAGGCTGTCTTTATTTAATAATATATTTAACATAATAACTTTGTTTGATATTTTAATACGAAGTATTCTGGATGTTGTATTACAAGGCATAAGTTTATACCCTTCTTACTTTTGGCTTACGACAGCCGTTATGCGGAACTGGAGTCATATCCTTAATTGAAACTATTTCCAAACCCCTGGCAGCCAATGACCTAATAGCTGAATCTCTGCCAGAACCTATCCCCTTTACGAAAATCTCTATCTTTTCAATCCCTATTTTCTCGGCAATCTGGACGATTGCTTCAGCTACCTTGGAAGCAGCAAAAGGCGTTGCTTTTTTTGCTCCTTTGAAACCGATATTGCCAGCGCTAGTCCAGCCCAAAACATTACCCTTTGGATCTGTCAAAGTAAGGATGGTGTTGTTATAAGAAGAAGCAATGTAAATTCTGCCCTCTTGTATCCTTTTAAGGGTTTCTTTGGCCTGCTCTTTCACTTTCGTTTCCATGGCTTCACCTTCTTTCAAAATCTCTTCTTCAGTTTGTCGTATAACACGTTTTTTACCCATAATGGTAATACCTAATTAGGTCGCGGCACGTCCCACTTGCAGCGGGACTAACACCGCTCTTTAAAAACCCTCGGTTTTTAATATTTTCCTACACGGAAGAACCAAAGGGTTCTTCCGACCCATCTCCGATATGGGACGTTATTACTGAATTATTATGTAGGTCCCGGAGGCGGCTTTCTGCCAGAACCAACTGTCTTTCTTATATTTCCCCTGGCAGTTCTCGTATTGGTTTTGGTTCTCTGCCCCCGCACAGGCAGGCCTTTAATGTGCCTGATGCCTATCCAGGTTCCTGCGTCCTTCAACCTTTTAATATTCATCATAATTTCTCTTTTCAAATCGCCCTCTGTCTTATAATTCTTCTCAATAATGTCTTTTAAGGTAGACACTTCCTGAGTGGTCAATTCTGAAGCTTTTTTTGTTTCTCCAATACCAGCTTCCTCTAAAATTTTCTTGCTCAAAGAGCGGCCTATTCCGAAAATATAGGTTAGGGCTATTTGTATTTGTTTTTTTTCAGGGATGTTAATCCCGGCAATACGTGGCATAAGTTTTATCCTTGACGCTGCTTATGTTTGGGATTTTTTTTGCAAATAACATAAATTCGTCCTGATCTTCGGACGATTTTACAGTCTTTGCAAATTTTCTTGACCGATGGACGTACTTTCATAATAAAAAAACAATAATGACTTATTGCGCGAAACTATTTTCCGCGGTATGTTATTCTTCCTTTTTTCAGATCATAGGGGCTTAATTCAACCGTCACCCTGTCGCCCGGCAAAACCTTTATCCTGAACATCCTTAATTTACCTGCCAAATGGCACGAAACCTCCTCCCCGTCATCCAGCTTAACTTTAAAATGCGTGCTGGGAAGAGCTTCTGTGATTATTCCGGTTTTTATTAAGTCATTCTTATCCATTAAATAGGCAATTTTTTAGTTTATCAGAAATTAGTTATTTGGTCAATGCTAATCAATGACCAGATTGAATTTAATCTTACTTAGGTCTTCTGGCACCTTATTGACCCAGAATGGCCAAAACTTGACGCTGGCCCTGGTAATCTTAGGATAGTTTTCCAAGAAGAGCTTAGCCTCGAGCAAAGACTTTCCTTTTAAGGCGTTTTTAAAGCTGAAAATGTCAACGTCAGCATAGATTTTAGCTGAAATTGTCAAAGAAACAGCAATTTTGCCGGTCTCTAAATCAACATCGTCAATAGAATAATTTATTTTCAAACTTTCCTCATAAAGCTTTTTATCCTGGGGAATTTGAAAAGTAATCGCTTCTTTAACGTAATTCCTAATATCTTCTTTCTTAAACACTACGACTTGGCATTGCGCTTTCACCTGATAATTAAAGTCTTTTGCTTCTGTTTCAGCAGAAGTCAAAGAAAAGTTCTCAATAATTTCTGTCTGGATGCTGTCTGGCAAATAATCGAACTTGGAAGAAATCGCTTCTGACTGCAGTTCTTTCTGCAGCAGTTCATTGCATTCTTTCTCCGCTTGTTTTGTTAAAGTTTCTTCAGCTTGAGATAAATCCTTTTCTGTCACTTTAGCAATTTCTTCATGGAAGCCGCCTGCCATTGCTTCAAAAGATTCGCCGTAGAATTTAGTATACCTGTCTGTGCCGGCAAATCCCGGTACGGAGAACTTGGTCAAAGCGATATTGTATTCTTCGCCAGGCTGATCTGCCACCACTTTTACATCTATTTCTCCTGGAACAAGCTTTCCTTTCTCATAAGTACCTCCAGGAACAGTAACTTTGATTGGCGTGCGGAATACCTTTCCGTCAGCTGAAACAAAACGGGTAGTGGCTATTAAAACCTGCTGCGAAGTTGAATAGGCATTGTACACTTTTATTGTGCCTTGCGCCTTCTCCTCTTTCATAATTTTACCGGAAGCCGGAAAAGTCTGAACAATGGTTTTTTCTTTCTGAAGCGTTTCTGCCGGAATAATCTTTAAAAGAGAATCAATAGCTGTTGCGTTTTTGTCGATATTCGTTTCTTCTATAAGATTAAAAACTTCTGTCTCCGGCCAAACGCTTATTTCAGCTTTAGACAAAGCAATGTAGCAAAACGCTCCCAATAAAACCAAAAAAAGCAAAGAAAAAGTCAAACCCTTTTTAAAGGGTGGATTAGGAGCTTTTTTAGGAAAACCCCACAAAGGAACCTTGGGCTTTTGCTCTAGTTCTATCTTTACTTCTGGCTCTTTGTGCTCCTCCTTTTTTTTCTCTTTTTTCGAAGGAGGGAAAACGTCTATTACTTTTTTGCTCATACCAGGTAGTAGAAATTCGACTAATTAAACATTATTATCACTGCCGCGGTAGTGGTCGAATTTTCACTACCTGGCATAATAATATTATACACTATTTATGCTTATTCCAAAACAGCTCTGATCCTTCTAATGCCAGCGCTGGAAGATTCTTCCTTAACAATCTTGAAATGGCCGAGCTCGCCAGTGCGGCGAACGTGAGGTCCGCCGCATATTTCCTTTGAAAAATCGCTGATACTGTAAACTTTTACTTTCTCTTCATATTTATCTTCGAAAACTCCGGTCGCTCCCTTCCCCTTCGCTTCCTCTAAACTCATTTTTTCACAGACCACAGGCAAATCCTCTTTGATTTTCTGGTTAACAATCTCTTCAACTTCTTTAATCTCTTTTTCTGTCATCTTTCCTGGATGAACAAAATCAAATCTTAATCTCTCAGTTGTGATATTGCTTCCTTTTTGAGAAACCTGGTTGCCTAAAACCTGCCTCAAGGCAGCTAACAACAAATGATTAGCAGTGTGATATTCAACTACTTGCTCAGAATTATCAGCTAATCCTCCTTTGAACATGCCAGAAGAAGAAGTTCTTGAAAGGTCCTGATGTTCTTTGAACTTTTTATTAAATTCTTCCACGTTAATATCCCTCCCTCTTTCTTTAGCCAATTCTAAGGTCAATTCTAAAGGAAACCCGTAACTGGTATATAATTCAAAAGCGTCTGTGCCTTTTTCAAACTGTTTCAATCCCTCCTCTAATGTCTTCTCAAATTTCTCCTCTTCATTTTGAATTGCTGTTAAAATATCAGTTTCTTTTGATTTCAACTCAGGATAAACATCTGTGTACATTTCAATCGCTTTTTGAGCTAAAGGAATCAAGAAATTCTCCGGCAAATTAAGCAGTTTGCCATATCTTATCGCCCTCCTTAAAACTCTTCTCAAAACGTATCCTCTTTCAACATTAGAAGGTAGAATCCCGTCTGAAATTAAAAAAACCGAGCCCTTAACATGATCAGAGATAATTCTTTTTGCTCTTTCATTATCACCCGGAATCTCATTAATAATCGGTAAAAACAAATCAGTCTCAAAAACTGATTTTTTGCCCTGAACAACCGTTGCTAATCTCTCTAATCCCATACCAGTATCAACGCCTTTCTGTTTTAAAGAAGTAAGTTTTCCTGTTTTATCCTGGTAATATTCGTTAAATACCAGATTCCAAACTTCAATACCGTTAAAATGAATTTCAGTTGTCGGGCCGCAAGGCCCCTCTTCGCCTGTCGGTCCCCAGAAATTATCTTCCCTGCCGCACTTTTTAATTTTATTCTCCGGAACACCAAGTTTTTGCCAAATCTCAGATGACTCTTTATCCTCAGAGACCTTCCCATCTCCTTCAAAAACAGTAAAAACAGCCTTATCTAATGGCAGTTTCAACTCTTTAAAAAGAAATTCATAAGCCAATTTTATCGCTTCCTTTTTAAAATATCCTCCGAAAGAAAAATTTCCAAGCATTTCCAAAAAAGTCAAATGGCTATCATCTCCCACCTCTTCAATATCTGACGTCCTGAAGCACTTCTGGCAGGAACAGACATTCTGGCCAAGAGGAGATTTTTCACCGAGATAATACGGCTTGAACTGCTGCATGCCGGCCGTAGTAAACAAAACACTTGTGTCAGTCGGTATAAGCGAAGAGGAAGGCACTATTTTGTGTCCCTTTTTTTCAAAAAATTCTAAAAACTTTCTCCTCAGGTCTTTTGAGTTCATTAAAGTTTCCATTAGCTGTATCTGTCAGCTACTGATGAAGCAGCGAAAGATTCCGGCTTGATTTTCGGCTCAAAACCGTTCCCTTTTATCAAACCGGTAACCTCTTTAATCATGTCCCTAGTTTTTCCGTTCTCACCGACATCGGCATGAATGTAGCGAAACTGATAGTTAAGATTTGCTTTTCCGGGCTTTTGAATCACCTTTTCAAAGCTTTCTCTCAGATATAAAGCAAATTGGCAGGAAAGATAAACTTCTTCTAAAATTCTCTGTTTCCAGTTATAGAAAATCCTTCCTTTATAATCTATCTTTTTAAGAAAAAATCTGCCCCCCTCGCCCACTCTCAAAACAACTACTGCCAAAGGAAAATGCGGCTCTGTACCGGAGGAGGAATCGCAACCAACGATAACATCGTAAAACTTTTCAGGTTTTTCGGAAATATAATTAATTATCTCCTCAAGCACCTTCTCAATCTTAAGATCGCCCTTGGTCGGATTAAAAAAATAGCCGTTTAGAATCTTATCCATAATTTAATGGTTAAAAATAACAAAAATACCCAATAAGGTCAACTTTTCCTCACGCTCTCAATAAAGTCTTTGGCGTTCAGAGAGGCTGCGCCGATTAAAGCGCCGTTTATACCATCAACAGCAACAAACTCTTGAATGTTCCTGCTGTTTACGCTCCCGCCGTACAATATCCTCAATTTCTGAGCAATATTTTTACCAAATAATTTAAACAAATTCTCCCGAATAAAAGCTGCTCCTTGTTCAGCTTGTTTTGGAGTAGCTACTTTTCCTCCTTTTGTCGTACTTATCGCCCAAACAGGCTCGTAAACAACAACTAAATTCTTAACCTCATTTTTATTAATTCCAGATAAAGCTATTTCTAGCTGTTTCTTGATTTCTTTGAATTCCTGCTTCTGATTCTTGCTCTTGCTACCAATACAAAGAATTGGCTTCAAACCAGCTTTTAAAACCGCCTTTAATTTCCTATTAACTATTTCATCTGTCTCTTTCAGAACTTCTCTTCTCTTAGAATGGCCAAGAATGACATATTTTACACCAATGCTTTTCAACATTAAAGGAGAAATTTCCCCGGTAAAAGGCCCTCCGCAACAAAAACAATCCTGGGCTCCCAGTTCCAAACCGGGACTGAGAGAAGCAATATATAAAAAAGGAGGGCAGATAACCACCTCTGCTTTTTTAATGTTTTTTACCCCTTTAGCAACAGAATTAAAAAGCTTTTTAGCTTCTGTCAAACTTTTAGGGTTGCATTTCCAGTTTGCGACAATCAACATAATCGTTGTTTTATTATAGAACTTTTTTAAGCTTCTGTTAATATTTTGCAGCCCTTTTCCGCTACAACAATAGTATGTTCAAAATGGCAGGATAAAGAATTATCAGCAGTTTTATAAGCGTGCCCGTCAGAAGCCAATTTGATTTTCCAGTCGCCTACGGCCAGCATCGGCTCAATGCAGAAAACCATTCCTTCTTTTATTTCAGGACCGCTCCTTCTTTTTCCGTAATTCAATATTTGCGGCTCTTCGTGAACTTCTCTGCCAATTCCATGACCGCATAAGTCCTGTATAACGCTGAATCCCTGCGACTCAGCAAATCTCTGGATAGTATTGCCAATATCGCCAAAAGTATTGCCCGGCCTGACTTTTTTCAACCCTCTCTTTAAAGCTTTCTTCGTTGTGCGGATAAGCCTAGAAACTTCAGAGCTAACCTTGCCGACGGGCAAAGTCACTGCCATATCAGTATGAAAACCCTTATAAAGCATTCCTAAATCAAGGGAAATTATCTCTCCCTCTTTCAAGACACGATCTGAAGGAATAGCATGGACTATTTCCTCGTTTATCGAAGTACACAAACAATTAGGATAACCATCGTGTCCCTTAAAAGAACATTTTCCTCCGGATTTTAAAATCAGACTCTCGCTGAGCCTGTCTAATTCTTTAGTGGTAATTCCTGGCTTCACTTTCTTCTCCAACTCCTGCATAATCTTTGCCAGAATTTTACCGCCTGCTGCCATTATCTTAATTTCCTCTTTTGTTTTTATCGGAATCATTTACCAAGTTTTTATTTATAAGTTCGATGAGATGAATCTCATTTCTCGCTCAATTTATATTTATCTCTCAAACGCGAAATGAAATAAATATTTCATTGAGCAAACGCAGGTGGAAAAGAAGCTTTAGCTTCTTTGACCAAGCCGAGCTTCCGAAAGAGTCAAAGAGATAAATCTCTTTTCCATCTTTGTTTTCGCTATGCGAAAACTTGATAAACGAAGATGAAGAAGAGGATTTGTCCTCTTCGCTTACAGAGCTTTTAAAATATCTTTAAAAACATCTGCCACTGACTGCTCTCCTTTGATTATATTTAATTTAACTCCCTGCTTTTTGAACAAATCAAGCAAGGGAGCGGTTTTTTTCTCAAATTCTTCAAGGCGAATTTTTATGGCTTTTGGATTGTCATCCTTTCTGCTCATCAACTTGGATCCATCCAAGGGGCATTTTTTCAGTTTTCTAGTTTCTTCATTATATAAAATAGAGTGAGTTGCCAACTCACATTCTCTGCGATGAGAATTCCTCCAGAGCGTTGCTGCCGGAGTCAGTTTTAAAAAGACTACAGAAACGTTTTTTGCCCCATATAATTTCTTTAAAAGAGGAGTTAAAGCTTTTCCCTCGTCCAAAGTTCTAGGAGAACCAGACAAAACAACTCCCTTTCCTTCTTCCGCGATTTCTTCAATCTTTTTCTTTGTTAGATAAGAAACAAAATTTCCGTCCCATAACAATCCTTTTCTGCGAATTTTTGCCTGTTCTGAAAAATAATACTTCTTTCCTTTAATAACTACAAAGTCTCCTTTCTTTGCCTGTGAAATAATCCTACCGATAATAGTGCTGTTTTCCCATTGGAAAAAACCGAATTTGCCAGCCAGCAATTCAGCCTGAGTTCCTTTACCGGAACCCGGAGGACCAAAAACGATTATCGCTTTCTTAGAAAGTTTCATATTCCCGCATTTGCAGTTGAGCTTTAATTTGGCGCATTGAATCCAAAGCAACGGAAACAACAATCAATAGAGCCGTACCTCCGATTAAGAAGTTGAAAACCTGAATTCCGGTAATGCCGCCGATAACAGAGGGCAAAACAGCGATAAGCCCCAAGAACAAAGCGCCAACTAACAATACTCTGTTTAAGATAAAATACATGAAATTAGCTGTGTTTTCGCCAGGCCTGATGCCAGGAACAAATCCTCCCATTTTCTGCAGATTGGCAGAAATGGCTTTCGGATCAAAGGTAACGGCCGTATAGAAAAAAGTGAAAAGCACCACCAGAACAAAGTAAGCAATGCCGTAAAACCACTGATTGGCGAACAAATTCCCAATGGTTTGGGCAATAGAACCGACCGTTCCGCCAACGCCTCCCAAAAAATTGGCAATCATTCCAGGGAAAAGCATGATTGATAAAGCAAAAATGATAGGGATAACGCCAGCTGGATTAATATTCAAAGGCAGATAAGTGGAAACTCCGCCGTACATCTTCGTCCCCCTCACTCTTTTAGCATAGGAAACAGGAATATTACGACGGCCTTCGTTAATTAAAACGACTCCGGCAATAATAACCAAAGCCATGCCAAAGAAAAACAAATAAGCAGGAATATTGGCCGGATCCCAGGTAACGATCATCTGCCTGATGTTATTTGGCACCTCAGCAATAATGCCGGCGAAAATCAAAAGAGAAACGCCATTGCCAACCCCCTTTTCTGAAATCAATTCTCCCAGCCACATTAAAAAAACAGTGCCTGCTGTAATGGTTAATATTGAAGTAATTGTCAGTTCCAAAGAAAGCTGGCCGATTATCTGCTGTCTCTGGAACAAAGTAAGCATGGCATAACCCTGCAAAAGACCCAAAGGAATAGTCAAAAGTCTTCCGTATTGGTTGAACTTTTTCTTGCCCTGCTCCCCTTCTTCCTTGTACATTCTTTCCAAAGCCGGAAATATCATTGTCAAAAGCTGCATGATAATAACAGCCGTGATGTAGGGGCCCAAACCAAGCATAACGATGGAAAGCTTATCTAAAGCGCCTCCGGTAAACAGATTCAAAAGGCCGAAAATTTGGTTAGCGCCGAAAAATTCCTGTATTTTTTCAGCTGAAATTCCGGGGATGGGAATATTGGCCATTAATCTGAAAACAGCAAAAACCCCGAGAATAAAAAGAATATTATTGCGTAAATCCTTGATCTTAAAAATTTGAATAATCTTCTGGTACCACATAATTAAGCATTTATCTTGCCTCCCGCCTTTTCTATCTTTTCCTTGGCGGTTTTTGAAACAAGGCAATTTTCAAATTCTAAAGCATGAGATATTTCTCCTTTAGCTAAAATTTTAACATTTATCCCTCTTTTTGATATTTTACGAAGAATACCCTTTTCAATCAATGTCTGGGGACTCACCTTTTCTCCGGTTTTAAACTTTTTCTCTATATCAGTTAAATTCAAAATCTCGGGTTTCGGCTTCTTGAATTTCGGCTTTGAACCCAAACGATGGCCTCTTAATTTAGGATATCTTTTAATCAACTCTCGGATTGCCGGCTGGAATCTTCTGCCTGCTCTGGATCTCTGTCCCTTCATGCCCTTTCCAGAATAAGTGCCTCTTTTGCCTCCGCGGCCGACTCTTTTTGATTTTTTTGATTTGCCAATCGGCTTTAATTCGTGCAATTGCATAATTTTATTTTGTTTTCGGACTTTTAACTTTCAGCTTTCTCAATGCGAGAATAGCTGCCTGGGCGTTGTTCAGCTTGTTTCCGGTCCTGCCCAGAATCTTGGAAGAAATGTTCTTTATACCGGCCAAAGTGCAGATGACTCTGACCACTCCTCCAGCTACCAAACCCCTGCCTTTTCTCTGGGGTTTTAACATAACCTGGGCTGCTCCGAATTTGGCATAGCTCTCGTGGGGAATAGTATCTTCAACTATCGGAACTTGAATCAGATTTTTCTTGGCAAGCCTTGTCGCTTTTTCAACTGCCTGAGCTACGTCCAATCCTTTTGATACGCCGACTCCTATCTTGCCCTGTTTGTTTCCGACAACAACCACTGCCCTGAATCTGAGACGCTTGCCGCCGGCCGTTACCCTGGTTACCCTGGCCAAATCCAAAAGCTTAGAATCAAACTCATCCCTTATCCTTTCTACTCTGTTTCTTCTAAATTTATCTCTCATCATAATTTTAAAAAATTAATCCTCCTTCTCTAGCGCCCTCAGCCAATTCTTTCACTTGGCCGTGATATTTGTAACCTCCCCTGTCAAAAACAACCTTTTCAATTTTCAAATCTTTGGCTTTTTTGGCGATTGCTTTGCCGATTTCTTTAGCTTTGCCTTCTTTAATTTTTTTAAAATCCGAATCACTGGCAGAAGCCACTGTCTTGCCCTTTTCATCATCAATCAGCTGAGCATAGATATGCTTGCCAGATTTAAAAACGCAAAGTCTGGGTTTTCCTTTTGTTCCAAAAACCCTGGCTCTTATCTTTTTGTGGCGTTTTTGCCTTTTTTGCTGTTTAGCCAACATATAATTATTTGCCGCCGGCTGTCACTACTTTCTTGCCGACTTTTCTCCTGATTATTTCGCCCTGATACTTTAACCCTTTTCCCTTATATGGTTCGGCCGGCTTAACTTTCCTTAAAATTGAAGCGAATTGACCAACCAAATCCTTCTTAATTCCGGAAATAGCGATAACGTTCTTTTGCACTGAAACATTAAGACCTTCCGGAATCTTTATCTTTACCGGCTCGCTGAAACCGACAAATAAAGATATCTCCTGGTCAACCATTTCTACTTTAAAACCGACCCCTTCAATCTCCAATTTTTTCTCAAAGTCAGAAACAACTCCTTTAACCATATTCTCTATCATCATTCTTGTCATTCCCCATAAAGATTTTACCTGCTTTGCCTTTCTGCCGGGAATCTTTTTTTCCTCTAATATTTCCTTTTTGGGCAAAACAAATATTTTATCTTCTTTCATTTCAATGCTAATTTCCGGTCGAAAATCTTTTGAAATTTCGCCTTTCGGACCTTTGACCGAAACATTATTCCCCTGTATTTTCACCTCAACTCCCTGCGGTATTAAAATTGGTTTTTTGCCGACTCGCGACGTTAGTTCTACCATATTTCGCATAAAATTTCTCCTCCTCTTTTTTGTTTTCTGGCTTCCTTATCAGTCATCAAACCTTTTGACGTGGAAATGACTGCCATGCCGTGGCCGTCTTTCACTCTTTTTATCCGGGTTGAATTAACGTAAATCCTCTGGCCGGGTTTGGAAACCTTTTTCAATCCGGAAATTGCCGGAATCTTATCTTCGTACTTTAAAGTGATTTCCATGGTTTTCCTGTTTTTCCTGCCTTTTTTATCAATCCCGCTGATAAAGCCTTGCCTCTCCAATAATTTAGCTATCTCGTATTTGAAATTAGAAAAAACAACCTCGACTGTCGGATGATTAACAGCTTGAGCGTTTTTTATTGTATTTAACATGTCTGCTACTGGGTCTGTCATATATTTTTACCAACTGCTTTTTTTAACTCCTGGTATTAATCCTTGATTGGCCATTTCCCTGAAACAAATCCTGCATAATCCGAATTTCCTCATATATGCCCTTTTCCTGCCGCACCTGAAACAGCGCCTGACTATCCGGCTTTTGTATTTTGGCTTTTTCTTTGATTTTTCTATTTGTGATTTTGTCGCCATACCCCGTATATCATCTTCCAGTTACTTCGTAATGCGAAGTGAAAGAAGTTTGTTTTATTATATTAAACTCATTTCTTTGTTTTAAATATTGCATGGGATTATATATATTAAGCATTCTGGAAGTTGTATTACAGGGCATATTTCCTATTTTTTAATGGGAAATCCCAATAATTTAAATAATTCCAATCCTTCTTCTTTGGTTTTAGAATTGGTGGCCACGGTGATTTCCAGACCGAAAATGTTCCTGGCTTTTTCCGGCAGAATTTCAGGAAAAGCAATGTGCTCTTTAATGGCAACGGTTAAATTTCCCTGCCCGTCAACCGAATCCTGGGGAATCCCCCTGAAATCCCTTGTCCTGGGAAGAACAATATTGATAAACCTTTCTAAAAAATCCTGCATTCTTTTTCCCCTTAAGGTAACTTTTGCGCCCAGAGCCATGCCTTCGCGAATCTTGAAACTTGAAATGGCTTTTTTCGCGTAGGTTTTTACAGCTTTCTGGCCGCAAATCAAAGTAAGATCTCCTGCAATAAAATCAGCTGTCTTTTTCTGCTCGTCATTCGTCTTACCAACCACCTGCCTGCCAAAACCAGTGTTAACCACCACCTTCTCCAACCTTGGTACAGCCATAGTGCTCTTGTAACCGAATTTCTCCATCATCTGGGGAATTGCTTCTTTTTTGTATTTTTCGGTTATCTTCATCATAAATTTAAGTTTCCTGGCTGCATTTCTTGCAGACTCTGGCTTTTGATTTCTCACCCTTGGTGTTTGTCGTTAATTTGTATCCTGTTCTTGTCGGCCTGCCGCACTTTGAACAAATCAATTTTACGCTGGAAACGGAAACAACGCCAGGCAAAGTAATAATCTGGCCTTTTTCTCCGGATTTTTTGGGTCTTTTGTGCTTCTTTCTCAAATTAACGCCCTCTACCATCAATCTGTTTTCTTTGGGAAAAACCTGAAGAATTTTTCCTCTTTTTCCCCGATCTTTTCCGGAAACTACTAAAATTGTATCGCCCTTTTTAATCTTCATATAATTTCAGTTGCCAAAGAGGCTATTTTTTCAAAACCTTTTTCCCTGATTTCCCTGGGAATCGGACCGAGAATCCTTCCTCCTTTGGGCTCTTTGGTTTTGGCTTCCAAAATAACAGCCGCGTTTTCATCAAACCTGATATATGTGCCGTCGGCCCTGCGGAAATTCTTTTTCTGACGGACTATCACCGCCCTGACAACCTCGTGCTTTTTGACTATTCTCCTCGGTTCAGCTTCCTTGACCGCGGCCACAATCACGTCGCCTATCTGGGCATAATGCCTTTTCGTTCCTCCTAAAACATGAAAGCACTGGATTATCTTTGCTCCGGTATTGTCAATGATTTTTAATTTTGTTCTTGGTTGAATCATATTTATTTAGCCAATTTTTTAACAACTTTCCATTTTTTGTCTTTGGAAAGCGGCCTGCATTCTTCAATAACAACCTTATCTCCCGGTAAAAAATCCCCTTCCTCAACATGGGCTTTGTAGTTCTTGTGTACCCTGAATCTTCTTTTGTATTTGGGATGCTCTTTCAATCTTTCAATTCTGACGACAACCGTCTTTTGCATCTTATTTGAAATGATATTTCCGATTAATTGTTTCTTTGGCATAGTTATTTGGCTAATATGGTTAATATCTGGGAAATTTCTTTTTTAATTCTGCGGATTTCCCTGACGTTTTTTACTTTTCCGGCAGCTAAATCAAACCTAAGCTGCCTTGTTTTTCCCCTGTTGTCTCTCAAAATCTTTTGCAGCTCTTCTTTCGGTTTTTTGATTAATTCGTCAATCTTTTTCATAGTTTATCTTTGAATTATTTTCGTTTTAATGGGCAGTTTGTCTGCTGCTTTTCCGAAAGCTTCTTTGACGACTTCTTCTTTCAAACCGTCCAATTCAAAAATTATCCTGCCGGGTTTAACTGAAAAAACGTAATGATCAACGCTTCCCTTGCCTCCGCCCATGGGAACCTCTATTCCTTTTTGGGTTACTGGTTTGTCCGGAAAAATCCTGATCCAAAGCTTTCCTCCTTTTTTAAGGTATCTGAGAATGGCCCGTCTGGATGCTTCTAGCTGTCTGGCTGTAACCCAGAGAGTCTGTAAAGAAACCAATCCGAAAGAACCGAAAGACAATTTGTTTCCCCGGGTTTCTATACCTTTGGAGCGTCCCCTATGCCACTTCCTGTGTTTAACTTTTTTGGGCATTAATATGGACATGGTCTTTAATCAAATTTATCCCCTTTATATATCCAAACCTTTATACCTATTGTTCCGTAAGTGCAGAAAGCTTGGTCTTGGATAAAATCAATGTCAGCTCTTATGGTCTGGCGAGGCAGCCTGCCTTTTTGCAGCCATTCCCTCCTGGCAATTTCTGCGCCATTCAATCTTCCTTTCATCTCAATCCTGGCTCCCTTGACCTGTTTTGACAAAGAAATCTTTTCCAGAGTTTGCTTCAAAACCTTTCTGAAAGGAACTCTCTTTTCAATTTGCTGGGCAACATATTGGGCAGACAAGGCGGCTGAAGACCAAACATCCTTGATTTCCCTTATCTCAATCCTGACTTCCTTCTTGGCTTTGTTGTTCTCTAAGACCTTCATTTCCAACCCCTTTTTCATTTCTTCAATACCTGAGCCTCCCCGACCGATAATCAATCCTGGCCTGGCGCTGAAAATAATGATATTCAACTTCCCGGAAAATCTTTCAATTTCAACTTTTTCCACTCCCAGCTTGCCGATTTTCTTTTTAAGGTATTCCCTAATTTTAAAATCCTCCTCCAAATATTTGGGGAAATTCTTTTGATCAAACCATCGCGAATTCCAGTTTGCAAGATCTCTCAGCCTGTATGATTTTGGATGAACTTTGTGTGCCATATGGTTTTAAAATGCTTTTCTTCTGAAAATACGGTTTATTCCCTTTTGGCCTCTTGGCTTTTTCTCTTCAAGCTTCGGCCTGAATTTTTCCCTGTCTGACAGAGTTTTTTCGGTTTTCAAGGGTTTTTTCTCTTCTTTCACTTCTTCTGTGGCCTTTTCAACCAAAGGTTTCTTAACTTTCGCTTTTTTCTTGGTTTTGGTTTTTTCGTCAAGAACAAGAATGATGTGGGAACTTTTTTTCTGAATCTCGTAAGCCTGGCCCTTAGAACGGGCTCTCCACCTCTTGAATTTCGGCCCTTCGTCAACCATGATTTTTGAAATATATAAATTGTCAGGTTCTAACTGGAAAAGATTCTGGGCGCTGGTCACGGCCTGTTTTAAAAGTTTTGCCAAAGGCAAGGAAGATTTCTTCACAGCAAAATTAAGCAAGTTTTCTGCCTCTTTCACTGATTTTCCCCTTATCAAATCCGCTGTCAAACGAACCTTTCTGGGAGCTATTCTTAAATAATTTAATTTAGCTGTAACCGGCATATTTTTATTTTTCAGGTGTTTCGGCTGCTTTTTCTGAAGCTTTTGATTCCAATTCTCTCTGCATCCTTCCGCCGTGCCTGCCGAACTTAGTGGTCGGAGAAAATTCGCCCAGCTTGTGGCCGACCATGTTTTCTGCTGCTTTAACTGTAATGAATTCCCTGCCATTATGGACGCCGAAAGTAAAACCGATCATTTCAGGAGTGATTGTTGACCTTCTTGACCAGGTTTTAATAATTTCCTTGCCCTCAGGTTTCAAATTCTTTATCTTTTTCAATAATTTTTCGTCCACAAAAGGACCTTTCTTAATTGATCTTGACATACCCTGTATATCAACATCCAGGCATTTTCAATGCGAAAACACTCTGAAGGTTGTCTTTATTTAATAATATATTCAACATAATAATTTTAATTAAGCTTTCAATACGAAGTATTCTGGATGTTGTATTACGGGGCATATTATTTCTTCTTGTGTTTTCTCCTTTGAATGATTAATTTGCTTGTCCATTTCTTTTTTCTTGTCCTAACTCCCATTGCTATCTTGCCCCAGGGAGTTTTGGCATGCTTCATACCGATTGAAGACCTCCCCTCTCCTCCGCCATGAGGGTGGTCGGGCGGATTCATGGCTGTCCCTCTGACTGTCGGCCTTATGCCTTTATGTCTCGCTCTTCCTGCCTTTCCCACTTTGATAAACTTGTGTTCAGGAAAAGAAACCTGTCCGATTGAAGCGCAACATTCAGCTAAAATTTTTCTTGTCTCAGTAGAAGGAAAAATTAAATGGGTATACTTTCCTTCCTGAGCAACAACCCTTGCTGAAGTTCCTGCCCCTTTTACCAGTTTTCCGCCCCTGCCAGGCTCCATTTCAATGTTATATACCTGCATTCCGACAGGAATGTTCTTCAATTTCATTCTGTTCCCTGTTTTTATCTCCGCTTTTTCAGAACAAATCACGCTGTCTCCGACTTTCAACCCATGAGGGCAAATTCTATATCTTTTTTCTCCATTATCATATTGTAAAAGACAGATAAAAGAAGTTCTGTAAGGGTCATATTCAATGGCTAAAACTTTAGCCGGAGAATCCTGTCTTTCCTGGCCGAAATCAACGATTCTGTAAAGCCGCTTTGCTCCACCGCCCTTGTGCCTGACAGTAATCCTGCCCCGAGAATCGCGGCCAGCCCTTCTTTTCAAGGATAAAAGCAGGTTTCTTTCCGGTTGCTTTTTTGACAATATCTTTTTCATAATTAACGTGGCAATAATTCAATTTTCTGTCCTTTTTTTACCTTGGCTATCGCTTTTTTATAACCTGGTTTCATTCCTTTAATCTTGCCTATCCTTCTTTCTTTGGCAGAAACATTAATAATTCTAACTGAAACAACTTCGACTCCGTAAGTATCCTCTACCGCTTTTTTTACTTCTGTTTTATTGGCTCTTCCAAAAACCCTGAAAGTGTACTGGTTTTTTTCCGCCAAATCAGAAGCTTTTTCCGCGACATGAGGATTTCTTAAAATCTTATAGCCCTCCCCTATCTTTATCGCTTTCTTGATCTTCGGGCCTTCTTCTTTGACTGCTTTCTTTTCCGGCTTTATTTCTTTAGCTTTTTTCGGTTTTTCTTTCTTAACCGGAACAGCAGTCTTCTTTTTAAAAATATCTAAAATAGCCATACAATTATTTCAAAAAAGTTTCTTTTATCAATTTGATCGCTTCTTTTGGCATGATTAAGTATTTAAAAGAAAGTATGTCCAAAGCGTTCAAGTCTTTAGCCTGAATTGTCTCAATGGTAGCGATATTCTTGCTGGAAATTATAAGGTTTTTATCCATTTTGGGCAGAACAAGCAAAGCACTCTGTTTTTTAATGGGAAGCTTTTCCAAGACAACTACCATTAATTTTGTTTTTGCCTTTTCCAGCTTCAAATCTTCCAGAACAACCATCATATTGTTTTTTACCTTGCCAGATAAAACCATCAGCAAAGCGCTTCTCTTAACTTTCTTGTTTATCTTCTTTTTAAAAACTCTTTCTTTTCTCGGACCGAAAGTTATGCCGCCCCCGCGCCATATCGGAGAACGACGGGAACCGTGCCTGGCACGGCCTGTTCCTTTCTGCCTCCAAGGTTTTCTTCCTCCTCCCCTGACCTCTCCTCTGGTCTTGGCGTTGGCTAAAACCTGCCTGCGGTTTGCCATTTGTGCAACAACAACCTGCTGAACCAGTTGCGGATTTATCTTTACGTCAAAGATCTCCTTTGGCAGCAAAGTATTTCCAATTTCTTTTCCTTCTTGATTGTAAACATTAATTTTCATAATTATCCTTTAATTTCCAATAATCCTCCTGATGCTCCGGCAATCGCTCCCTTAACCGCCAATAAATTGTTCTCTTTATCAATTTTAACAACTTTCAAATTCTTGATGGTTTTCCTTTCTCCACCCATTCGGCCAGGCATCTTTCTGCCTTTGATTACCCTTTCTGGGAAAGAGGTTCCCGTAGAGCCCAAACTTCTCTGTTCATGTTTTGTGCCGTGGGTAGCCGGACGCCCGGAAAATCCCCACCTTTTCACTCCTCCCTGAAAACCCTTTCCTTTGGAAGTGCTGGAAACTTTAACTTTGTCCCCCTCTTCAAAAACAGAAACATTTATTTCATCTCCCTGTTTCATCTCGCTCTTTTCATCAATCTTAAACTCTTTTAAATATCTGAATTCTTTTCCTTTTTCTGTTTTCTTAGGTTTCTTTTTTTTAACAAAGCCAACCTGAACAGCCCAATATCTGTCTTTTTCATTCGTCTTTATTTGGGTGATATAGCAGGGACCGGCCTCAATCAGGGTGACCGGAATAACTTTTCCTTCTTCGTCGAAAATCTGCGACATTCCCAGTTTTTTTCCTAAAATGAATTTCATAAAAACTTTTCTCAAATAAAATACGGGGATTCTAACCCCGCATTCATTCTCATAAGGTTAGCTTGACTAATTACTTCATGAAGTTTTCTGCATAATTGTTTCTAATTATAATATCACCAAAATGAGAATTTGTAAATTCCTTTTGGCCGATTACATTTTGATCTCAATATCAACGCCAGCAGGCAGATTCAAATTTATCAAAGCATCAATCACTTTCTGGCCCGGATTCAATATGTCAATCAATCTCTTATGAACTCTCAGTTCAAACTGTTCTCTCGCATCCTTGTGGACGAAAGAAGAACGATTGACTGTTTGTTTTTGGATTTCCGTAGGCAAAGGCACAGGACCCAACGTTTGGACACCGTAACGCAAAGCCACCTCGATAATCTGGCGGGCAGAACTATCAATCACTTTATGATCGAAAGCCCTCAGTTTTATCCTTATCTTGGATTTAGCTTCTTCTTCAACTTCAGTTATTTTCTTTTTTGGCATCTTGAAAGAACCTTTGCTTTAAATCTCTTTTTCTTTATTTAATTACTTTTGTTACCACGCCTGCTCCCACGGTTCTGCCGCCTTCTCTGATGGCGAATCTCTGCTTTTCTTCCATGGCAATAGGAGTCAATAACTTTGCTTTAAAATTGACTGTGTCTCCCGGCATAACCATTTCAGTGCCTTCTGGCAATGTCACTTCTCCTGTCACGTCAGTGGTTTTAAAGTAAAGCTGAGGCTTGTAGCCGGTAAAGAAAGGAGTGTGTCTTCCGCCTTCTTCCTTTGTTAAAACATAAACTTCCCCTTCAAATTCAGTATGGGGGGTTATTGAACCTGGCTTGGCTAAAACCTGTCCTCTTTCAACATCTTCTTTCTTTGATCCTCTGAGCAATATGCCGACATTGTCTCCGGCTCTTCCTTCGTCCAGAATCTTGTTAAACATTTCTACGCTAACAGCAATTGTTTTGCTGGTCGGCTTAATACCAACCAATTCCACTTCATCGTTGGAATGGACAATTCCTCTTTCAATACGACCGGTAGCCACTGTTCCTCTTCCGGCAATTGAGAAAACGTCTTCAATAGCCATTAAGAAGGGCTTATCAATTTCTCTGACCGGTTCTGAAATATATTCGTCTATTGCTTTAACCAGCTCTAAAATGGGCTTGGCTGCTTCATCATCAATAGAATTGGCTGCCAAAGCTTTTAAAGCTGAACCTTTGATTATTGGAGTGGTATCTCCCGGATAACCGTATTTCTTTAAAAGCTCTCTTAATTCCGATTCAACCAAGCTAATCATTTCCGGATCGTCAACTGCATCGCACTTGTTCAAAAATACGACCATTGCCGGCAATCCTACTTGCCTAGCCAAAAGAATGTGCTCTCTTGTCTGAGGCATAGGGCCGTCGGGAGCTGAAACAACTAAAACTGCTCCGTCCATCTGGGCAGCTCCGGTAATCATGTTCTTGATGTAGTCAGCATGTCCCGGACAATCAATCCAGGCATAATGCCTTTTTTCAGATTCAAACTCAACGTGAGTGACGTTGATTGTCAAACCACGAGCCTTTTCCTCTGGCGCTGAGTCAATCTGGTCTATGGATTTTTCGGTAGCTTTAAAACCGGCCAACTTCTGAATTTTCAGAATAGCGGCGGTTAAAGTGGTTTTGCCATGGTCAACGTGACCGATGGAACCTATGTTTAGATGGGGTTTTTCCCTTGCGAATTTTTCTTTTTCTGCCATATTTTTTTTGTGCGATGAAAACTTTGTTTTCATCTTTCACCTCGCTCGCCTGAGGCGAGTTCGGCTATTAATTATTATTTATTTATATACTGACCGATATATAATATTTTATTAAACTTCTAATATTTGTCAATTGTGGATTATCTTCTTTTGCCCTCAATAATCTCCTGGGCAATATTGCCAGGAACCTCATCATAATGGTCAAATTCCATAGTAAAGGTTCCCCTGCCTTCAGTCAAGCTACGGATAGCGGTTGCATAGCCGAACATTTCAGACAAAGGTACTTTAGCATCAATTACTTTCATTTGCAATCTGTCTTGTGTTTCTTCGATTTTGCCTCTTCTGGCTGATAAATCTCCGATAACGTCCCCGAAAAAGTCAGCAGGAATAACCACTTCCAATTTCATAATTGGCTCCAATAATACTGGTTTAGCTCTTTTGGTTGCTGATTGAAAAGCCATGGAACCGGCAATTTTAAAAGCCATTTCCGACGAATCAACCTCGTGGAACGAGCCGTCAAAAAGCGTAGCAGACAAATCAACGATCGGGTAGCCGGCAACCACCCCCTTATCAGCTGCCTCTATCACTCCTTTTTCAACGGCCGGAATGAATTCACGGGGAATAATTCCGCCTTTTATCTCGTTGATAAATTCAAATCCCGTACCTCTTTCTTTCGGCTCCACTTTCAGAAAAACATGGCCGTACTGTCCCCGGCCTCCTGACTGCCTGACATATTTTCCTTCTGCTTCAGCTTCCATTTTAACGGTTTCTTTGTAAGCAACCTGGGGCCTGCCGATATTCGCTTCTACCTTGAACTCTCTTTTTAATCTGTCAGTAATAATTTCCAAGTGCAACTCTCCCATGCCGGAAATAATCGTTTCGCTGGTTTCCAAATCTCCCTTAACCCTGAAAGTCGGATCTTCGTCCATCAATCTTTTTAAAGCAGTGCCCATTTTTTCCTGGTCAGCTTTTGTTTTCGGCTCAATTCTGATTGAAATAACAGGTTCCGGGAAAACGATCTTTTCAAGAATAATAGGACTGTTCTCGTCGCAAAGAGTGTGGCCAGTAGAAGTATTTTTCAAACCGACGGTAGCTGCGATGTCTCCGGTAAAAACTTCCTCCACCTCTTCCCTTTCATTGGCATGCATTCTTAAAATCCTGCCGATTCTTTCTTTCTCGCCGGTAGTCGTATTTAAAACGTAAGAACCACGCTTTAAAGAACCGGAATAAACTCTGAAAAATGTCAAAGTGCCGACATAAGGATCATTGGCCACTTTAAAAGCTAAAGCGCAAAAAAGCTTGTCGTCCGAAGCTTCTCTTTCAATAAACTCACCGTTTTTTGGATCTGTACCAACGACAGCTGGAAGCTCAGTGGGATTCGGCAGATACTCAACTACTCCATCAAGCATTAGCTGCACTCCTTTGTTTTTTAAAGCTGAACCGCAAAAAACAGGAATAAGCTTATAATCAATAGTTGCTTTTCTTAAAGTTTTTTTCAGCTCTCCAACGGAAATTTCCTGCTTGGCCAAATATTTTTCCAAGAGAGATTCGTCTTCTGCCGCAATTTTCTCAATCAACTTCTCCCTCCATTCTTTAGCTTTTTCTATTAAGTCTGCCGGAAGCTCCTCTTTTTTAATAGTCTGACCGAAGTCACCCTCAAACCTCAAAACTTTCATTTCCAGCAAATCAATTATTCCTTCAAACTTCGCTTCCTCGCCTATGGGCAATTGAAGCGCGACAGCGCAAGGAGAAAGCTTTTGCAGAATAGAATTAAAGCTTCCTTCAAAAGAAGCTCCCATCCTGTCTAATTTATTTATAAAGCAAATCCTGGGAACGTGGAATTTATCTGCCTGTCGCCAGACAGTTTCAGATTGCGGCTCCACTCCTGCCACGCCGTCAAAAACAACGACTGCTCCGTCCAGAACTCTCAAGGCTCTCTGGACTTCAACAGTGAAATCAATGTGGCCCGGAGTGTCGATAATATTAATCCTGTATTCGTTTTCCTTTTTTTTCTCTGAATCGAGAGGCGTCCAAAAACAAGTGGTGGCAGCAGAAGTAATGGTGATTCCCCTTTCCCTTTCCTGAACCATCCAGTCCATGATAGCCTTGCCGTCGTGTACCTCTCCTATCTTATGGGAGATGCCGGTGTAAAATAAAACTCGCTCGGTAACAGTTGTTTTACCGGCGTCAATATGCGCGATAATCCCTATATCTCTGTATCTTTCTATCGGATATTGCCTCATAACTTTACCAAGAAAAATGAGCGAAAGCCCTGTTGGCCTCTGCCATTCGATGAGTATCTTCTTTCTTTTTAATGGCTGTTCCTTCGTTCTTTGAAGCTAAAATCAGCTCTTCAGCCAGTTTTTCTCTCATCGGCTTGCCTTTTTTTGACTTGGCTGCCTTAATTATCCATCTCATCGCCAAAGTAACCATTCTGTCCCCCCTTACTTCGCGGGGCACCTGATAAGTTGCTCCGCCGACTCTTTTCGGTTTTATCTCCAGTAAAGGAGAAGCGTTTTTTATAGCTGTTTCAAAAACCTCCAAAGGCTCTTTCTTTGTTTTCTCTTTAATAATATCAAAAGTGCCGTAAATGATTTTTTCGGCTATTGTTTTCTTGCCGTTCCTCATCACCTGATTGATGAATTTGGCTACGGTTACATTCTCGTAAACGGAATCAGGAACAACAGGTATTCTCTTTTTTTTCTTTCTAGCCATATATTATTTTTCTCTTTTTTTGCCGTATTTGCTTCTTTGTTTTTTTCTTCCTTCAACTCCAGCCGTATCTAAAACGCCTCTGACTATATGATATCTGACGCCTGGCAAATCTTTAACCCTGCCCCCTCTCAAGACAACCACTGAGTGCTCTTGCAGATTGTGGCCTTCTCCTGGAATGTAAGCCGTTACTTCCATGCCGTTGGTCAGCCTGACCCTGGCTACTTTTCTCAAAGCAGAATTTGGTTTCTTGGGAGTGGAAGTAAAAACCTTCAGACAAACTCCCCTTTTAAAAGGAGAATAAAAGTTTTTGGGCCGATTCTTTAAAACATTAAAACTAAAAGACAAAGCTGGCGACTTGGTGCGCTTTTTGGCTTTCTTCCTTCCTTTTTTAATTAATTGATGAATTGTCGGACACATAAATTACAATTTATCATAAAGCCAATTAAATTACAAGAGGCTGGCCGGTTACTAGAGAAAAAAGAAAATAAGCTGACTTGAAAATTAAGTTCAATCCGCCAAAGAAAATGAAGAACAGAAAAACAAAAAGTCCGTATCTTTCAAGAAACCTTCTGATTTCAAGAAGCTTTCCCGGGAAAAAAGAGAACAAAATATGTGAACCGTCAAAGGGCGGAACGGGAATAAGATTGAAAACTGCCCAGGCAAAATTATATATAACGATTATACTGAAAAGCATCAAAAGAGGCTGGGACAAAGACAAAAATCTTATAGCCAATCCGAAAATTACTGCCAGAAGAAAATTGGTTGCCGGGCCAGCGATAGCTACTTTCAATGTTCCCCATCTCTGGTCGCGAAAATTCAAAGGATTAATCGGCACGGGCTTTGCCCAGCCGATAATCGGTCCCTTGCCCAAAGTGGCAAAAAGCAAAAGCAAAGGAACAAGAATCGTGCCCAAAGGATCAATATGCTTTATGGGGTTCAGCGTCAAACGGCCGGCTCTCTTGGCCGTCTCGTCTCCCAAATGTAAAGCAACGCTTCCATGCGCCACTTCATGAATGACAATGGAAAAAAATAAAATTAATAAAATAAAAACGATTTCCATGCTTTTAATGATAACACAACTTGAAAAAAATAAAAATTTCTGCTAGAATAAAAAAGTCGTAGTTTATCATTTCTAAAAAATCATCAAGAATATGGCAAACGAATGCCCAATCTGCGGTAAAAAAACTCTAATGGTTTGGAGAAGAGTGAAACTCCGAGGAAGATATAATCCAACAACGAAAACAAGAAAAAAACCAAATCTGCAATGGGTTAAATTGCCTTCGGGCAAAAGGATAAAAGCCTGCACGAAATGCATCAAGGCAATGGCGAAAAAGAAATAAAACGGGGCATGGTGTAATGGTTAACATACACCCTTGGGGTGGGTGTGAGTCTGGGTTCGATTCCCAGTGTCCCGACCTCCGAAAATGGTACAGGGTAAAGGTGGGTAATTGCTATTTACCTAAGGGTTTTTACCCCGCATAATCCGAACATGGTGAGGATTTGTGCGGGGCGATTCCCTGCACCCCTAAAAGTAAACTAAAAAACCGCTGAAATGGCGGTTTTTTAGTGGCTCTGTTTTCTAGGAAGTTTTCTCGGAAAAAGTTACAAGTGGGAATCCTAGTCCGCCGCCACGGCGGCGGAATCATTTCAGACTCCCTTAAAAAACTTTTGTACCAGAACTAACTAGATTCAGAGCCAATTTAATTATACATTTTATGAAGGAGGAATGTCAAATGACTTCCGACTGAATAAAATAAAGATGAGGGGTTATTCCCTCATCGCCCATCCGACCGAGGAAGGATGTCAACGACATCCGACTCCCGAGCAACAGCGAAGGGAGTTCGAAGAAACAAGTTTCTTCTATCGCTCTCACAAATTTAAAACATCGCTGATTTGCTTTATCAAAGAAACGACAACCGGCGGCGGAAGCAAGCTGTAAGAGGGTTCTTTGTTATCATCTGGAACAAGCCAAGGCCTTTCTTTAACGATTGCTTTATCTCCTTTCCATTCGTAATAATATTCCGGGGTAATCTCGTAATCGTCAACAGAGCTTTTAGCAGATTTCTTAGGAACAGAATTCCTTAGAAGAATCTTGGGAATACCATAAAGGGAAAAAGCCTGGTTAATCAGTTTCCCGTCTCTTTTTAATCTGTCTTTGATCGGCTTTATGCCGAAATCATCGCCTTCCTTGCGAACCATTCTCGTTCCCCTACACTTTGGGTTGTCGCAAAGCAGATAGAATTCTTTTTTCTTTGCCTCATAGCCTATTTTGGAAGTGGGCAATAATTTAAAATTTCTTGAAGTCTGACAATGAGGACAAACCATCCTGTATTTTATCCTTTCGTCAATCACCTTTTCCGGTACGTTAATCAAAACAAAAAAGTCGGGGTCCTCACGATAGCCGATTAAATCCCTAAAAAATAAAGCAAAGTTTATTTGGTCTAAATCCCTGGGAAAGCCGTCAAGAAAAATAGTTTTTTTCTGTCTTTTTCCGATCTCTCTTTTTACCAAAGCTAGTATCAATTCTGTCGGCAAAAGGGTTTTTGTACTTCTTTTTTCCAAAAAAGACACCA
This sequence comes from Candidatus Paceibacterota bacterium, assembly GCA_016782605.1. Taxonomy (NCBI): domain Bacteria; kingdom Bacillati; phylum Minisyncoccota; species Minisyncoccota bacterium. The sequence continues at coordinate 92,828 of JADHYE010000001.1, forward strand.
ACTCTTTAGCTGACTGCCAGCCGCGATAATTCTTTTCCAAAAAGGAAAAAAACTCCTTTTTCTTTTTCGGGTCTTTCAGTTCGTTGTCGACTCCCCGAATTATATCGCCTATCGAAAAATGCTCTATTCTTTCCGGATCAACAATCTCAGCGAACATTTTGGAATATGTTCCCTTACCTGAATTTTTCTTGCCGACAAGATAAGCGACGAAAGTATTCCCCTTTCTGAAATATTCCCTTAATTTTTTAATCTCTTTTCCCACTTTCAATTGGAAGTACTTTTCTCTTTCTTTCGGATTATTCAAATCAAAAGTTGCTTTTACTTTCGGATTTTTAGTTTTAAAAATTGGAAATTGCATAATTTTTGCTGTTGGAAATAATTTTAATATCGCCTTGCTCGTCCGTCCTGAATATTCTTATACCATATTTTGTCAAAGTATCCAAAGTTTCCTGATTGGGATGGCCGTATTTATTGTCCTTACCAACGGAAATTACGGCAACCTCCGGAGAAACTTCCTCAATAAATTCTCGGCTGCTTGATGTTTTACTGCCGTGATGGCCGACTTTCAAAATATCGGATTCAATAAAAATACCTTTTCCAACCAGCTGTTTTTCAACCGATTGGAAAGCGTCGCCGGTAAACAAAAAAGAATTATCTCCGAAAACCAATCTGACGACAATCGAAGTGTTGTCAACTTCTTTAATTTTTTGGTTTTCCAAATTTTCAAAAGGATAGAGAATTTCTAAAACCACTATACCGGCGATTACCTTTTGTCCGGACTGTGCAATATATACTTTGGTTTCCTTAATCGCTTCCTGCCATTTTTCAAAAATAGATGTTTCCATTAAAACGCCTGTCCATAAAACATTTTCCACTTCATAATTTTCCAAAACCTTAATAAAGCCTGACAAGTGGTCATCGTGCGGATGGGTTAAGATAAGCAGATCAATCGTTCTGTCCCAGAAAGGCATCTTTTCTCCCAACTTTTCCAAAACAGCTGAGCCCGGCCCTCCGTCAATCAGAATCTGCTGATTACCTGGCATTTCAATAAATATGGCATCTCCCTGCCCAACATCAAAGAAATTCACTTCCAAAGAACCTTGTCTATTCAAATCAAAAACAGTTAGCCAAGCCAAAATATTAAAACAAAATAAAATTATTAAAACCACTAATATTCTGTTTTCTTTGTTCTCGCGCATTTTTCTATAATATCTCAATAAAACGATAAAACAAAATCCCGTTAATCAAAACAGGATTCTGTTCAAGAAATAACGTTATCTCTTGGGAAAAGATTAGGCGTTTCCCATGATTCTGAACATCTTGGTCCCGCATTTGGGGCAAGTGCCAGTCATGGCTCTTCTTTTTCCCCCGCCCTTTCCTTTCATTGTTACTTCCTTTTCGTTAGATATTTCTTGTTTCTTTTTGCATTTTACACAATAACCTTCCATAATGTTGTAAAAAATGTAAATTTTTCAAAACCGACCTTTATCCCGCACCACTTTGCAATAATCTCTTACTCAAAAATCAAAATTATAACTGATGGGTTTTAAATTACGACAAAGTGGTGCGGGGTTTATCCACAACTTCATTTAGCTTAATTTAAGCACAATTTTAAGTCAAGCCCCTTAAAAGATTACCCCCTTACCTGGCAAACTCCAAAAAAACCAGAAATTTCCTCTTTTATCGCCAAAAGAAAGTCTTGAGAATAAGGTTTTATCTTTTCAAAGTCAGGATCAATGGTTTTTTCGGGAAGAAAACTCTGCAAGAAGAACTTTTTTGCCGGACCAATCTCCTCAGCAATTTGAATCACGTCTTCTTTTTCATGGAGCGAGGGAACAACCGTCATTCTGAACTCATAGTCAAGGCCCGAGTTCTTTATTATTCCAATACTTTCTTTAATATCCTGTAAATTTACCTTGATACCGACTGCTTTATCATATTTTACGAAAGATGATTTGATATCCATGGCAATATAATCAAGCAGATTGTCGTCAATAAGCTTTTTTATCATTCCGGGGTTAGAACCGTTAGTATCAAGTTTAATAAGATAGCCCAGCTTTTTAATTTTTCCGATGAAGTCTATCAGCTCAATATGAATTGTCGGCTCTCCCCCGCAAATTACCACTCCTTCCAAAAGCCCTTTTCTTTTTTCCAAAAAATCAAAAAAATCTTTTTCTGAAATTCTCGGCTGCAGTTTTATTTTCTCCGGCAAAACCAATTCTGCAGAATAACAGAAAGGACAGCGGAAATTGCAACCCAAAAGAAAAACAGTGGCCGCAACGCGACCAGGAAAATCAATAAGAGTGGTTTTTTGAAGTCCGCCTATCTCAATCATTTATCGAGCTTCCAAAGGAAGCGAAGATGAAGATGAAATTTTAATTTCATCGACCACCGAGATTTAATTTTATAAAAACGCGAGTAAGTTCAAAGAAGAGATTTATCTCTTCGACTCGCTGACTAAGTTAGGAACGCTGAATTCTTTTCTTTCTTTGAATTCTTCCTTTTTACTGGCATGCCATTGCTGAACCGGACGAATATACCCGACTATCCTTGAATAAACTTCGCAGGGCTGTTTTATTGTGCATTGCGGACACTCAAAATGTTCTCCTGACAGATAGCCATGCGTGGGACAAATTGAAAAAGTCGGAGTAAGAGTAATATAAGGCAAATGGAAATTCTTAAATATTTTCTTAATTAAGCTTTTAACGTTTTCAATGTCGTTTATTTTTTCACCGATAAACATATGGAGTACTGTCCCTCCAGTATATTTGCATTGAAGTTCATCTTGAAGTTTCAAAGCCTCAAAAAAATCTGGAGTATAATCAACCGGCAGCTGGCTGCTGTTTGTATAATATGGTTCTTCCTTGCCCGCTGTAATAATATCCGGATATTTCTCTCTGTCTATATGAGGTAAACGGTAGCTGACTCCTTCGGCCGGTGTAGCTTCCAAGTTGTAAAGATTGTCAGTTTCCTTTTGATAATCCACCAGCCTGTCTCTCATAAAATCCAGAACTTCCAGAGCGAAAGTCCTGCCCTTTTGAGAGCCCATATTCTCACCGATAAAGTTCAAAAGGGATTCGTTCATACCCACCAAACCTATGGTTGAGAAGTGATTGCCGTAATACTGGTCTCTCATCTTTTTTACTCCCGACAAATAAAACTTCGAGTAAGGATACAATCCCTTTTCCATGAAGTTTTCCAGAATTTTTCTTTTTATTTCCAGACTTTCTTTGGCTAAATCCATCACCTTGCCCAATCTTTCAAAAAACTCTTTCTTTGTCTTGGAAAGGTAACCGATTTGCGGAAGATTGATAGTCACCACTCCAATGCTTCCGGTAAGCGGATTTGAACCGAAAAGTCCTCCTCCCCTTTTTAAAAGTTCTTTATTATCCAATCTAAGGCGGCAACACATAGCTCTCACGTCTTCCGGCTTCATATCTGACTGTATGAAATTTGAAAAATAATTTACTCCGTATTTTGCGGTCGCCTCCCACATCGGAATCAAACTAGAATTGTTCCAGTCAAAATCCTTGGTAATGCTGATTGTCGGAATCGGAAAAGTGAAAGGTCTTCCTTTTGCATCTCCTTCCATCAAGACTTCGTAAAAAGCCTTGTTGAACATGTCCATTTCCAGCTGGAACTCTCCGTAAGTTTCTTTCTGAGGCATTCCTCCGATAATCACCGGCTGTTTTGCCAGATTGACAGGCGGTTTGATGTCCAAAGTGACATTAGTGAAAGGAGTTTGGAACCCGACCCTTGTCGGAATGGCGCAATTAAAAATAAATTCCTGCATTGACTGCTTCACCTGTTGATAGCTCAGATTGTCATACTTAATGAAAGGAGCCAGTAATGTATCGAAAGAAGAAAAAGCCTGGGCGCCTGCCGATTCTCCCTGAAGAGTGTAAAAGAAATTTACAGTTTGTCCTAAAGCAATTCTCAAGTGTTTGGGCGGCTTTGATTCAACCTTTCCGAAAACTCCTCTGAAGCCCCTTTGGAGCAAATCATACAAATCCCAACCGCAACAATAAGTTGCCAGAGAATCAAGATTATGAATATGCATTTCTCCGTTTTTGTAAGACTCTCTGATTTCCTGCGGATAAACTTTATTCAGCCAATATTTTTTTGTCACTGCAGATTTTACATATTCATTCAAACCTTGCAGAGAATAAGCCATATTGGCGTTTTCCTTGATCTGCCAATCAAGCTCCTTTATGTATTTATCGATCATTTCAACAGATTCATCAACGATCTTTACGGCGTCCCTGATTTGTCTTCTCTGTTCTCTATAAAGAATATAAGCTTTGGCAGTGTCTACCAAATTTTCCAAAATCAAAACCTCTTCAACAATGTCCTGGATCTGCTCAACTGCCGGAATATCCCCTTCCTTGAATCTGCGATTCAAAAAAACAAGCACCTTATCAGAAACTTTCTTTGAGATATCGCCGTCGCCCTGGCCGGTGGCCGTTAACGCCTTAAAAATTGCCTTGGCAATTTTGGATTGGTCAAAATCAACAATCGTACCGTCCCTTTTTTTAATTTTTGTAATTTTATTCTGGTCCATTTTTAGAGAAAAAATAGTCGAAGAGCGTTTCGCACCCTTCTTCACCTTCGCTCCCTTCTTCAATGAAGGAAGCTCAGTTAAATATTATTATATTTTATCCAAAATTTAAAGAGGGGTCAAATTCCTGACAACTACTCTTAAAAGCTCGGCTTTTCCACACCCCGTATATCAACTTCCAGAACCAAACTTTTATTCGCAGAACTAATTCTGAATTATTATTTTATATCTTTAATATCCCCCCCCAACTATATTATTTTATTACGTTTGGTTTGTTGCGAATAACTGGAAGTTGTATTACGGGACACACCCGATTATTCCTCTTTTTTTTCAATGGCTCCGTAAGGACAAATGCTTTCTCCGCCGCATTCTGCCAGCTTTTGGTTATCAATAACCTCAGCTTTGCCCTCGTCATTCATTTCTGTCCCGCCCGGGCATTGAGTAACGCACAGCCCGCAGCCAATGCACTTTTCTTTGTTTACTTTGTAATACATATATATATTAAAAAACTAAAAAGACCTTTAATCTCCGATTATTTGTATTTGGAATCTCCTTTGCCTTGACTGGTCAAGTTCAACAAAGAAAATTCTCTGCCATTGGCCCAGCTGCAGTTTTCCGTTTATCAGATTCAAAACAGCTGATACCGGTAAATGAATCGCCCGACAGTGAGCGTGTCCGTTGACACACTCCTCAGCGCACATATTGACCGTCCTAATAGTAAAATCATTATGCCTATAATCTCTGTCCTTGCTGGCTGACTCTTTCAAGTGCCTTTTAAAATCTTCAATAAGCAAAGGTTCGTTTTCGTTAACGATAACTGTCGCTGTCGTGTGCATGCTTTGAATATTTACCAAGCCGTTTTTAATTTTGCTTTCACTGACAAAAGCTGTCACCTTGTCTGTAACGTCAATAAAATCCAGCTCCTCTTTTGTCTGAAACTCGATTGTTTTGTTCAACGACTTCATTTTAACTATTTGCTTGTTTTTTCTTCGATTTCTTTTTTGCCCTCTTCCAATTCCTGTAACTGTTCTGCATCTTCTCTCAAAAGCAATGTTTCAAATTCTCCGACATGGGTTTTTTCTTCCTTGGCAATATCCAAAAGAATTTTTTTAATGTCTTCTTTGTCGGTCATTGCCGCCAGCTGCTCGTAAAGGGAAACAGCGTCAAGTTCGGCAATCATGCCTATTCTTAAAATCTCCTTGTCCAAATCTTCTTTTTTTACTTTTTCAAGTGAAATTGGTAATTGCGATAACATATTTTTAAAATTAATTGTTGGCGACCTTTCAAATTAATAATTCCAATCCTGCTCTAAAAATAACTTAATTCAATATATTTTATTCTTTCTTTGCTTTTATCAATAGGATAACACTGCCCAGTAAACCAATCAAGAAAGCTATCGGGCAAACAACAATCGCTAAAAGAAAGAAGAAAGGTTCGTCCCCCAAGCCGATTCTTTCCCAAAAGCTTTCTCCGAAAAGAAAGATAAAAAGGCCATAAACCAGATTGTGCAAAATTACACTGACAACCATTACTAAGGGAGAAATACCTGTCAGCAGCAAAAACTTTTTAAGCTTTCCGCCAACTTTCTTTCTAAAGGTAAAAACTATCAAAATAATGCTCAGTAGAAAAAATATCAGAAAAGAAATCAAAAAAAGAACAGGTCTCCAAAAGCTATTGAACGTTTGCCCCAAAATCTGAAAGCTGGCTACAACGTAAAGGAAAACGACCATTAATGCTCCGAGTATTATTACGAATGGTTTTTTCATATATTTAATTATACCAAAAACTACCTTATTTTAAAAAGTAACTCGCATTAGAAGATAACTGGATTATCTGTTGAATAACTTTAGCAGCCAGCCGAATAAACTGAATTGGCCTTCCTGCGTTTCTATAAAATTATCAATTCTTGCTTGCTCCTGTTCTAGTGTCTGAATTTGGTTTTGAAGTTCCGTCCCCTCTGCTTCATTCTGGACATTTTCCATTAATCTGTTCAACTGTTCCAATCTATTTCTGGTTTGGACAACCTCGCTTCTTAACGCTCCTAAATTCTTGTAGTCTGTACCCATCAAAAATGTCTTTATTCTGCTTCTTGTTTGAATCCTTTCCATCGCCTGGATCGTTGTGCTTGCCGATTGGTTCTGTTCCTGGGCAATGGTTCTCACCTGCTGGCCAATGCCTCCCTCTCTGTCAGCAACCTGTAAGAGGCTTTGGACAAAGTTTGCCACGGCGCTTTGATGCTGTTCAGCATTAATCTGTCCTTGCTGATTTTGTTTTTGATTAGCGTTCTGATTTTGTGCCGCTTTTGCATTCACAAAAAAAGCAAAAGAAAAAACAAGCATTATTGCTAAAATAGATACGAATAATATATTATTTTTTGTTTTAAACATATTTGATTTATTTTTTAATAATAATGCAACCTTTATACGATTCTAACAAAAAACTGTCTTCTTATGCAAATAAGCTCATAATTCCCTTTATGCTTAATAAAACTATAGCGATAATCAGAATCGTTTGAGGTATTATCATAAAGAAAGTCAAAATAAGCAAAATGCCTGCCATTAAATCAAAAAGGCTTCCTATATCGGGCAGAAAAGGAATTGCTTTTATCAGCAGAATCACTGCAAATAAGATTATTACTCCTTTGGGAAAATCGATTCCAGTGACAACTGATAATAATAAAAAAGCAACAAATAAATCTATTAATCCTAATATTTTAACCATTAAATTACCACTTCAATAAGAATTCGTGATATTCATCGCCCCGGGAAATGCATTTTGTTTCTTCGCATGCAACTTCTCTCCGAACGACCATTTTAGCCGATGCGATGAAATAACCAATAAGATACTGGCAATGAAAAACATTAAGGTTGATATTCTCTAATTTAATAATAACATATTTTTTCTTTCATATATTTATCCTACCAAAAAACCGCCGCCGCCGAAAGGCGGATTGGCGATTTTTATCGTGGCTTGCCCTGAGCGAGCGAAGCGAGTCGAATGGGCTCCGGAGGTAGGACTCGAACCTACAACCCACTCGTTAACAGCGAGGCGCTCTGCCATTGAGCTACTCCGGAATATCTCTTATTATATTCAATTTTAAGAATTTTTCAAGCTTAACGAACTAATAAAAAATACTGTAAACTGACAATAACAAATATAGTAAGGGTAAAACAGGTTATAAATTTATGCGGCAAGTGTATGTGAAACTTGCCAAAAAATTCCTTAGCAAAAGAATGGCTATAATTTCTTTCGTCTGATATGGATTTGCCCCTTAAAAGCTGGTGTATGGTCGTTAGAAAGCAAACCATCCGGTATTTCTTGGTCCAGGGCATAATGATTAGACCCCAGATGAATTGGTTAAAAACAATCACTAGAGTCAGATAAAAATGGAATATTATTTTATCCGGCCACCAGCTTGTCGGAACAAATAACAAACCTAGCCAGAAAACAACAATAGCAGAATGAATCCAGAAAATAATTTTACCCAAAAAATCTTTCATGAAAATCAATAACCTTTTAGCTTTTTGAGAGAACCATGCTCTCTGATTCTTTCCAAGGCTTTGGCTTCAATCTGGCGGATTCTCTCCCTGGTCACGCCAAACTCGTTTCCCACCTCTTCTAAAGTGTGGGTTACGCCGTCTTGCAATCCAAACCTCATTGCAAGGATTTTCTGCTCTCTAGGGGTTAAATCAACTAAAATTTCTTTTAATCTTTCTTTTAATAAATTTCTACCAGCTTCCAAAGAGGGAGAAATTGACTTTTCGTCTTCAATAAACTCAGCCAAAACAGAGTCTTCTTCGTCTTCGCCAACAGGAGTTTCAAGAGAAACAGTATCCTGGGAAATCTTCATTATATGATAAACTTTCCCCAGCTCAATACCCATTTCAGCTGCAATTTCTTCCGGCAAAGGTTCCCTGCCCAAATCCTGCAGCAGCCTTCTTCTTATCTGGGTGTATTTTGAAATGGTTTCCACCATATGAACCGGAATTCTGATGGTTCTTGCCTGATCAGCCAAAGCTCTGGTGATTGCCTGGCGAATCCACCAGGTAGCGTAAGTTGAAAACTTATAACCTCTTCTCCAGTCAAACTTTTCAACTGCTCTAAAAAGCCCCAAATTCCCCTCCTGAATCAAATCAAGCAAAGTCAGATTAGGAGAACGTCCAACATATCTTTTGGCAATGGAAACGACCAATCTCAAATTAGCTTTGGCTAACTTCTTCTTTGCCTCAAGATCACCTTTCTCTATCTTTTTTGCCAGTTCTTTTTCTTCGGCAGCTGTAACAAAGGAAAGTTTGCCTATTTCCTTCAAATACATTTGAATCGGGTCTATCCTGCTCTCGCTTGCTTTTGGTTTTTTAACTTTTTCTCCGATTGTAATCAATTCTTTGACCTCCTGCACTTCGATCCCAGCCTTTTCAAAATCATCGTAAAGCCTTTCCAGCCCCTTTATATCCCTTTCTATTGCTGGAAAATAATAAAGGATTTCAGAATAAGTGACGAATCCCCTTTCTTCTCCCTTTTCAAGAAGCTGCTGGAATTTTTCCTCAGTGAAAACCTTTTTCGGCCTGCCCAGCTTTATCATTATTCTTTTCTTTTTCTTCGCCTTTTTCCTTAACTTAACTCTGGCTTTCTTTTTAATTATTTTCTTGGATTTGGGCTTTTTCTTAACAACAATCCTTTTCTTCTTTGGCACTCTTTTCTTTTTGGCTGATCTTTTCTTCTTTTTTACTTTTTTTGATTTTGGCATTTTTGTTGAAGTATTTGGTTAAAATCTTTGGTTAATTCCCCAACTCTTTCCCAGTTTTTTTCTTCTTCCGCCCTTTTGATTTCCTGGGATATCTGATCCAATTCGTTCTTGGCTTTTATCAGGACGGTTTCAGACAAGCAATACTGTATTTCAGATTCAATGTCCTTTTCTTCGATTTCCTCTATTTCCGACTTTAAGGCAAGCTGATTGAATAATTCCGAATCGATCTTTAAACCCTTTTTCATCTTTAGCATAATCTCCTTAATTTGGGGAGAGAAATCTTCCAGGCATTCGTCTTTGATAATTTCTATGCTTTTTGGAAATTTTAAAAACAAAATGACTAATCTTTCTTCCAGAAGCTCATTCCTTGATTTTACTGGCAAATTCTTAATTTCTTCTGGCTCCATGCCCAAATAATCAGAATACTCTTCCAGTTTGATTTTTTTCAATTCTTCTTCAATATTTTCTTCTTTTGTCTTAAGCTTCTTTGCCAGTTCGCCAATCCAGTGAGACTGGACTATTCTGTTGGAAATTCTTTTAATGATCGGCAGCAATATTTTTGAAATTTCTTTTTTGCCTTCGGGAGTATCTTTGTCAAATTTTGAAAAAGCGCTTTCAAAATAGAAATCCATGATTGATTTTGCTTCCTTCACCTTCTCTTCCCAAGCTTTCGGGTCTTTAAAAATTAGGTCTGCCGGATCCAAGCCCTCTGGCAAAACAATAACTTTAACATCAAAACCGTGAAGCTGCGCCAAATCGATTCCTCTTTTAGTGGCTGCTTCTCCTGCTATATCCATGTCAAAAGCAGTCAATAAATTATCAGAATACCGCTTCAAGGTTTTAAGCTGCAAAGGGGTCAAAGCAGTACCAGAAGTAGCAACCACATTCTCAAAACCAGCCTGAGACACCATTATTAGATCAACGTATCCTTCCACCAAAATACAGAAATCATTTTTCCTTATCTCCACTTTTGCTTTGTCCAAACCATAAAGAATACGGCTTTTATCGTAAAGAATGGTCTGGGGAGTATTAACGTATTTGGCTATTTCCTTTTTGTCTTTTTCCTTAAAAACCCGGCCGCCAAACCCAACCACCTGAGAATTCAAATCAAAAATAGGAAATATAATCCTACCCCTGAACCTGTCGTAAAAAGAACCTTTTTCAGAAGACAAGCCTACCCCAGCTTTCTTAATTTCCTCCTGAGAATAGCTCCTGGAACTCAAAAAATCAGCTAAGCCCTGCCAGACATCGGGTGCATAACCGACTCTCCACTTTTCCAAACTTTCCTTTGTAATACCCCTATCTAAAAGGTACTGCTTGGCTTCCTTGCCTGTTTTGCTTTCTGCCAGTTGCTTTTCAAAGAATCTTGTTGCCAAATCGCAAATTTCGTAAAGACGCTCTCTTTCTGTTTGAAATTCTTTGTATTCTTTAGTTTGCCTTTTCAACTCCACGCCCGCTCTCTGAGCCAGAATGCGCAAAGCATCGCCAAACTCAACCCCTTCAATTTTCATTACAAAATCGAAAATTCCGCCTCCGACCGAACAACCAAAACAATGCCATATCTGGCGCGCAGGAGAAACAAAAAAAGAAGGTTTTTTTTCAGAATGGAAAGGACAGACAGCCCGATAATTAGCTCCTGCTTTTTGAAGCTTGATATAGCTGCCGATTACCTCGATTATATCGAGCCTGCTTTTGATTTCATCAATAGGCGAAGAAATCATATTTTTTTAATAATTTTATCCACCATTTCAAGTTCTTCCCAAATCCCGCCTATCAAATCGTAATTCTTAGCTTCTTCAAGACTTACCCATTTATAATCAACGTTTTCTTCGTTCATTTTCACTTCGCCCGACTGCCAATCGCAGTAATAACTCAAAGTAATGACCGGGACATTGTCAGAACGGAGAAAAGTCAAATCCAAAAGATATTTCAATTCGCCAACCTCCAAATCCGTCTCTTCCTTAATCTCCCGTTTCAAAGAATTGGTTAAGGGAAAATACCAGGCGTCAAGATTGGTTTTGGGCGTATTAATGTAATCGCTGAGCTCTAAACCGCCGCCTGGAACGCTCCATCTTGAAGGAAAAGCTTTTTTATTTGGGCTGCGCTGCAAAATAAGATACCTACCGTCTTTTTGAATGATTGCCGTAGCTGTAACCCTATGAAGTTCTAATTTCTGATTTTCCATAATTTTTACTTCTCGTTCCAGTCTATTCCCTGTCTTTTGGCATGCTTTTTTGAAAAACCTTCAGGATACCTTTTCTTGAGTTTGGCAATATTTTCTTCCAAAACTTCGTCCAAATCCCAATCAAAGAAATTGCAGATCATGGCTGCATACCACAAAGTATCTCCGATGTTTTCCCTGATACCGGCAATCTGGTCGTTTTTATGCGAGAAAGTCTTTTTAATGCAGCCTGCCGCATCCCCTGCTTCGCCGACAATACCCAAACCCCAGGTCAATATCTCTTTTTCTTTGTCTTGAAATTTCTGAGCTGTGTTTTTACAAAGCTTTTGATATTCTTTTAATTTTTTAATTTTATTTTTTGCCATTTTTATTTTTTAATCTTGCAAAAAGAACTTAATATTCTCTTCGCTTTATTAAGATTCTTGTCTTCGACCAAAAGATAATTGGTTTCGTAAGTCGAAACATTGAAAATACTGATGCCGGCTTTTGCCAAAGGTTTTGATAGAGCAACAATAACGCCCACAGAACCTATATCCAAATCTCCCTCAAGTCTGAAAGCCCTCCAATCTTTCTCAAACATAACTCCTGCCGGAATCTTCATCTGGGGGCAAACAACAGAAAGCTCTGTTCTCGTTCTTGTAATAGAACAAAAAAAGGTTTTTCCCGCCCACTCTGGAATGGGAATGTTTTTGGACAAATGACAAATGCCTAATTTTTCAGGCAATATGGAAAGCGTAAACTTTTTATTTTTCATATGTTTTAAGGTTAATAATAATCCGAGCGGAGGAGGTGGGATTCGAACCCACGAGCCCCTTGCGGGGCACGGCTTTCCAAGCCGTTGGAATAAACCGCTATCCGACTCCTCCCTAAATACTCATTCCCCTTAAAGCTTTGACCCTCTCTTCCACCGGAGGATGAGTCATAAATAATTTATGGAACCACGATTTTGTTTCTTTTCCTCGAAAAGGATTAGCAATATATAAATGGGAAGTGGTGTCTTCAGCTGCTTTTAAAGGATTCGGGTCTCTAGAAATCTTTTCTAGAGCCCTGGCTAATCCTTCAGGATATCTTGTCAAAAGAACGCCGGAAGCATCAGCTAAAAATTCCCTTTTTCTGGAGATGGCCAGATGAATCAAACTGGCAGCAATAGGAGCAAGAACAGCAGCAATAATTCCGACTAAGGCCAAAATACCTCCGCCAGAGCTCTTTGAATTCCTATTTCCCCCGAAAAAGCTTATTCTTAAAAAGAAACTGGACAATATAGCGATAACCCCGGCCATAACAACAACAACTGTCTGTAAAAGCATGTCTTTATTGCCAATATGGGAAAGTTCGTGAGCAATTACTCCTTCTAATTCTGGCCTTTCAAGCTTATCTAAAAGACCCCTAGTTACAGCAATAACAGCATGATTTTTATCGCGGCCAGCGGCAAAAGCATTAGGCTGGGCTTCTTCAATAATATAAATCTTTGGCAAAGGAAGCCCAGCAGCAATGCAGAGATTTTCAACCAACCTGTACAATTCCGGATTGTCCTTCTTTTCAATCAGTTTTGCTTTAGCAGTAGCCAAAACTATTTTATCTGAATACCAATAACTGGAAATGCTGGTTAGAAGGCTGAAAGCTACGGCAATCAATAGGATTACCTGGTTCTCCAATATGTTGCTGAACAACCAGCCTAAAGCAATAACCAATATCAGAAAACCTGTCATTAACAGCCAGGTCTTACGGATATTAGATCCGGCTTGCGTATATATTGTCGCCATACTTAAAACTTAACTTTCACCGGCTCTCTTTCTTCAGCTGCGCCAGTTTCAAAGAAATCCATTTTCTTGAATCTGAAAATAGCTGCAATAATATTTGCCGGAAAAGTTTCAATCTGGATATTCATGTCTCTAACATTGCTGTTGTAAAACCTTCTGGCGGCCTGAATCTTATCTTCAGTGTCAGTTAATTCATCTTGGAACTTCTGGAAGTTTTCTGAAGCCCTTAGATTGGGATAATTCTCAGCCACGGCAAAAAGGGATTTTAAAGTCTGAGAAAGAGCGTTTTCTGCTTCCCCTTTTTCTTTTAAAGTCTGGGCTCCCATTGCTTTAGTCCTGGCTTCAGTTACTCTTTCAAAAACTTCTCTTTCGTGAGTAGCATAGCCTTTGACTGTTTCCACTAAATTGGGAATCAAGTTGTACCTTCTCTTTAGTTGAACCTCAATATCTGACCAGGCCTCTTTTGCTCTGTTTTTAAAGGCAATCAGCCGGTTATAAACCAAGACTATCCAAAGAACGATAACAACGCCTATTATTATGAGAATTTTATTTAAATCCATAATAGATTTACAAATTAAAAATTGGTATATTGACCTATTACCAGTATAACTAAAAACTCCTCTGGTTTCAACCAGGAAGAGTTTTTAGGTAATTTTTAAATTTCTTTAGAATCCTTCAGGCATTGGCATCATTGGACCTTCCTTTTTATTTTTTTCCGGTTTTTCCGCCACTACCACTTCCGTAGTCAAAAACATTGAGACAGCAGAAGCAGCATTTTGTAAAGCACTTCTAACAACTTTTACCGGGTCAACGATTCCCGATTGCAATAAATCCTGATATTCCATTGTTTGGGCGTTGAAACCGAATCCTTCTTTGCCTTCTTTTACTTTTTGGACAACTACAGCTCCGTCTATACCGGCATTCTGGGCTATTTGACGGATAGGAGATTCAAGAGCCCTTCTCAAAATATTTAGTCCGGTTAATTCATCTCCTTCCAGTTTTAGTTCATCTAAAGAAGATATTGTTCTGATTAAGGCTACGCCTCCGCCAGGTACTATCCCTTCTTCAACTGCTGCTCTGGTGGCGTTAAGGGCGTCTTCAGTTTTGTGTTGTTTAGCTTTCTGTTCGATTTCAGTCACTGCTCCTACTTTAATTACTGCTACTCCTCCGACCAGCTTTGCCAGTCTTTCTTGCATTTTTTCCTTGTCAAAATCAGATTCGCTTGTTTCCAATTCTTTTTTAATCTGCTTTATCCTGGCATCAATCTTGTCTTTTTCTCCTTTACCCTCAACAATAGTGGTGTTTTCTTTGGTCGAAACCACTCTTCTTGCCTGACCTAATTGTTTTAATTCAACATTCTCCAACTTCAAGCCAACTTCTTCTGAAATGACTTCAGCTCCGGTAACTACGGCAATGTCCTGGAGAACTTCTTTCCTTCTGTCACCAAAACCAGGAGCTTTTACTGCTAAAGTGCTGAATATGCCACGAAGCTTGTTAACGACTAAGGTAGCCAAAGCTTCACCGTCAACATCGTCAGCAATAATGACTAATTCTTTTTTGCCTGCCTGAACGACTTTTTCCAGAACCGGCACGATCTCCTGGATCGAGGAAATCTTTTTGTCGGTAATTAAAATATAAGGGTCTTCAAAAACAGCTTCCATCCTCTCGGTGTCAGTGATCATGTAAGCGGAAACATAGCCCCTATCAAATTGGAGGCCTTTGACGATTTCCTTCTGGATGCCGAAAGCTTTTGATTCCTCAACTGTGATCACTCCGTCCTTACCAATCTCCTGCATGACTTCGGCAATCAAATTACCAAGCTCCTCGTCCTCAGCTGAAATGATTGCCACCTGGGCTATTTCTTCTTTGCTGGTAATCTTTTTTGAGTTTCTCTTTAAAACTTCAACAATTCTTTCTACTCCCTTTTCGATTCCCTTTCTTAAGGCTAAAGGATTAGCGCCAGCTTCCACGTTTTTTAAGCCCTCTGTGATTATTGCTTGAGCTAAAACAACGGCTGTGGTTGTGCCGTCTCCGGCAACATCATTGGTTTTCTCAGCCACTTCTTTAACAATCTCCGCCCCCAAATTTTCCACTTTGTCTTCCAACTCAATATCTTTAGCAATATTTACTCCATCATTGGTAATTGTCGGAGAACCGAAGCCTTTATCTAAAACAACGTTTCTGCCCTTTGGCCCGAGAGTCACCTTGACGGCATTGGCTAATTTATCTGCGCCTTCTTTTAATTTTTTCCTGGCTTCTTCTTTGTATAGAATTTGTTTTGCCATAATTGTTTTATTCTAAAATCGCCAAAATATCTTCGTCTTTGGCGATTAAGTATTCTTTACCCTCAACCTTGATTTTAGTCGGTCCATATTCGGTAAATAAAACCATGTTGCCGACTTTCACTTCAAGAGGGATAAAATCACCCTTCTTGTCTTTTTTGCCGGGCCCTACGGCAATGACCTTGCCTTGCTCTGGCCTTTCTTTTTCAGCGGTGTCGGGAAGCAAAATTCCGGCCCTGGTTTTTTCTTCCCCTTTTATAGGTTCAATTAAAATGTGATTTGATAATGGTTTGATTTTCATAATTTAGCTTTTTTAATTTTAGCAAACATGACCTTTGAGTGCTAATATCCAGTTTAATAAATAAAGAAAATTTGTCAAGTGTGAAAATAGAACGGAGCGTACTTTAACGTACGCTCCGGTAATTTAACTTGCTATGTTTAACCTCCTGTTCTATTTATTGTATAGCCCGAACCACCACTTAATGGTACCTATGACTAGTTTTAATGCATCTTCATCTGAGATATACCAAGGGATCACCAAAAGACATCGGTTTCTGTCGCTCATCGCTTCCATTAAGTCCAGGCCTCCACTGTTTTTAACGTCTATCAATAACTCTACTCCGCTGCTGAACAACACCTTTGTGTCGATGCCTTTTCTATCCTCCAAGCTCAAATGCTGGTAAGAAATGATTTCCGTAATTACTCCTATCTTGCCAAATTGCAGCTTAGTCGACCGGATGGTTCTAAGGTTCTCAATTGCTTTATTCTCGGAGATTAGCGCCTTCTCTCTGGACTTGGTAGTGGCAACGCCAACGCCCCAAAGACCTCTTTTTACCTCTTCTCTGTTCAAGATTTCCCTTCGTGTCTCATCCACGTGACGTTTTCTTTTGACTGTTCCATGAAAGTAGCTCTTGCTTCTTTTTTTATGTCTTCCTTTACTCAATTCCTGTCACCTCCTTTCATTCCATAAATTTGGTAAAAACCAAGGAACTGAGTCAACCCTAACTCTTTCCAAATATAAAATCAAGAGATTATCCTTGCTTTAAATATCTGCCGGTATAGCTCTTTTTACTCTTGGCAATTTCAGAAGGAATACCCTCAGCAATAATGTATCCTCCCTTTTCGCCTCCTTCCGGCCCCAAATCAATAATCCAATCAGCATTCTTAATAAAATCCAGATTATGCTCGATTGTTACAACTGTATTTCCCTTTTCAACCAGGCCTTTTAAAACCTGTATCAGTTTTTTAATGTCGTCAAAATGAAGACCGGTGGTCGGCTCGTCCAGAATATACAAGCTCTTGCCTGTCGCTTTTCTGGAAAGCTCGGTAGCTAGTTTCACTCTCTGTGCTTCTCCTCCAGAGAGCGAGGGAGCTGGCTGTCCCAACTGAATATAGCCCAAGCCGACTTCGTTCAAAGTTTTCAATTTCTCATAAAGACCAACGATATTTTTGAAAAAGTCCAAAGCTTCTTCTACCGTCATTTCAAGAACCTGGGCAATGTTTTTTCCTTTATATTCAACTGACAAAGTTTCCTTATTAAATCTCATACCTTTGCAATCTGAACACTGTATATATATGTCAGGCAAAAAGTACATTTCTATCTTTTTCACTCCCTGGCCTTCGCAGCTTTCGCATCTTCCTCCTTTAACGTTAAAGCTGAAACGGCCGGGTCTGTACCCCCTGACTCTCGCTTCTTTGGTCTTGGTAAACAAATCCCGAATGTATGAAAAAGCGCCTGTGTAAGTGGCAGGATTTGACCTGGGAGTTCTGCCTATCGGCGACTGGTCAACTAAAACTACTTTATTTAAAAATTCGGCTCCCAGAATTTCTTTGTGTTGCCCCGGCTCTTCTTTGGCCCTATAAAACTTTTTTAACAGGGCGCGGGCCAGAACGTCGTTCATCAAACTGCTTTTGCCGGATCCTGAAACTCCGGTAATACAAACGAACTTAGCTAAAGGCATTTTCACGTCAATATTCTTTAAATTATGCTCTTTTGCCCCCTTAACAATTAAATAATTTTGCAGGATTTGTTTAGGCCTGGCCTCAACAGCATGTTGAGGTTTAACCTCAACGGTTTTTCTTCCGGAAAGATACTCGCCGGTCAAAGAACGTGATTCCAACAATTGTTTTGGCGTACCCTGGAAAACGATCTTGCCGCCGTGTTTGCCGGCTCCCGGCCCAATATCAACCACCCAGTCGCTCTGCAAAATAGTCTGGCGGTCGTGTTCGACAATAATAATCGTATTGCCTAAATCCTTGAGCTTTTCCAAAGTCTGAATCAAACGGCCCTGATCTCTGGCATGTAGCCCAATTGAAGGCTCGTCTAATATATAAAGTACTCCTGTCAGTTTTGAACCTATTTGCGTGGCCAGCCTTATCCTCTGTTCTTCGCCCCCTGCCAAAGTGTCTGATTTCCTGTCCAAAGTCAGATAATCCAAGCCAACATCAATTAAAAACTGCAACCGGTTTAAAACCTCTTTGATAATGAGAGAAGCGATTTTCAATTCGCTGTTTTTTAATTTAGAATTACGGCTTTTGATTAAACTTTCAAAAAACTCCTGGACCTTATTAATCGGCGTACCAACAATCTTATCAAGAGACAAACCAGCTACTGTAACAGCCAATATTTCCGGCTTCAATCTCTTGCCCTGGCATATTTCGCACTGCTTTTCAACCATGTACTGTTCTATTTCGCTTCTGGTGTAATCGGAATCCGTTGCATGATATCTCCTTTCCAAATTAGGAATCACTCCTTCAAAGTCAGCATTACCCTGCAATATCAAATCAATGATTTTCTTTGGCAGTTCTTTGACCGGAATATCTAAAGAAAATTTATGCGTTTCTGCCAGCTTTTGCAGATGGGACCAGAAATACCCCTGCCTGCCGATTTTATGAGAAGCAAAAGCCCAAGGGAATACAGCTCCTTCGGCAATCGTTAAGTTTTGGTTTGGTATGACGAGCTTTGGATCAACTTCCAGCCTTTCCCCCAACCCCTGGCAGGAAGGGCAAGCGCCGAAAGGAGAATTGAAAGAAAACAATCTCGGCTCAAGTTCCGACAAAGAAAGCCCGCACTCTTCGCAGGCAAAATGCTCGGAAAAAATAAAATCATTGTCTTTTCGGCTTACCATTACTATGCCTTTCCCCAATTTCAAACCTGTTTCCAAGGAATCAATTAATCTTGATTTATCCAAACTCTTGTCTAAAACCAATCTATCAACAACCACTTCGATATTATGCTTTTTATTTTTGTCCAAGGTTTTATCAATAATCTCTTCAATACGATGAACAACACCATCTACCCTGACCCTGACAAAACCTGCTCTCTGCGCCTCTTCCAGAACTCCCCTGTGCTCTCCTTTCTTGCCCCTGACCAAAGGGCCGAGAATACTAATCTCGCTTTTCTTTGGAAGATTCAGAATCTGCTCTGTGATCTGATCTATTGTCTGCCGACTGATTGGCTTGCCACATTTTGGACAATGGGGCTTACCAATTCTGGCAAACAAAAGCCGGAGATAATCATATATCTCTGTTATCGTACCCACAGTTGAACGAGGATTATGGGAAGCTTTTCTCTGATCGATTGAAATTGCCGGACTAATGCCTTCGATATAATCGACGTCTGGCTTATCCATAACTCCCAGAAACTGCCTGGCATAAGCAGAAAGAGATTCAACATATCTTCTCTGGCCCTCAGCGTATAGAGTATCAAAAGCTAAAGAAGACTTGCCAGAGCCTGAAATGCCGGTAATGACCACCAGCTTGTCTTTCGGGATATCAAGGTTGATATCTTTTAAGTTGTGCACTCTTGCTCCGCGTATTTTAATGTAATTTTCAGCCATAAGAGTATTCAATTATACTGCAAATTTAAAAAAAATTCAACGGTAGCTAGAGAAAAAGGTATAATATATATGATGGCCTACTTAAAAACAAAACTGATTATCTTGACATTTGCCGTAGCAATAATTCTTTTTATTGCTGCTTCCTTTCTGATTAATCCGAAAACAATCGAAATCTTTCGTTCCCCTATTCCAGAAGAAACAGAAAACAAAACAGTAAGCGTAATTTTGACGGGCGATATTATGCTTGATCGCGGAGTAGAATATATGATAGAAAAACAAGAAAAAGGAGATTTCAGATTTCCTTTCCTGAAAATCGCTGATTATTTTAAAAAAACTGACATTGTTTTCGGCAACCTGGAAGGAATAATTTCTGACAAAGGAACGAAAATAGGCAGCATCTATTCTTTCCGAGCAGACCCCAAGGCAATGGAAGGCTTGGTTTTTGCCGGTTTTAGCGTAGTCTCCCTAGCCAACAACCACGCTTTAGATTACGGAAAAGATGCTTTAGAGGATTGTTTGGTTAGATTAAAAGATTCGGGTATTGACTACGTTGGCGCCGGTTTCAATGAAAAAGAAGCTTTTTCTCTTGTTATTGAAGAAATAAATGGCACTAAAATAGGTTTCTTGGCATATACTGATTTGGGTCCTGAAGTCTGGAGAGCCAGAGAAGAAAGCTCCGGTATTGCCTGGATTGAAGATTCCGACTTTGGAAAAATTGGACAAGATATTCAGAAAGCGAAAAATAATGTCGATGTTTTAATTGTTTCGATCCATTCGGGAGAAGAATACGTTCAGGAATTAACGCCATTTCAGCTAAACTTTACCAAAATGGCGATTGAAGCTGGAGCAGATTTAATAGTCGGTCACCATCCACATGTTGTCCAAAGAGACGAAAAATACGAACAGAAATACATCTTTTACAGTTTGGGTAATTTCATTTTCGATCAAAGCTTTTCAGAACAAACTATGCAAGGAGAAATCGTTGAAATTACAATAGAAAACAAAAAGATAAAAGAAGTTACAACAAAACAAATCAAAATAAACGAATTCTTCCAACCGGAAATCTATGAACCCCGTTAGAAGTCTTGGGCAGAAAAAATTAGATTAAATTTTTTTCTGCTTGTAAATAACGGGGTGTAATTAAAAACAGAAGTTTGTCTGAAATCAGCCGAAAACTGTATAAGACGAACTTCTAACGGGGTGAATAAATTCAAATTCCTGGACAAAAACGATATTTCTAAACTACCCAAAACCTCTGGCGTTTACGCTTTTTTTACCCGCCGAAGCCTCGGCGAAGGCAGGAAAAAAGGAAAACAAATACTTTACGTCGGCAAAGCAACCAACATTAAAGAAAGAGTGAAAAACCACAAAAAACTTCTCAGTCAGGCTGAAAAAATAGGATATATTAAAACCGATTCTGAAATCGAAGCTTTGATTTTAGAAGCAAGCTTAATCAAAAAATACCGGCCGAAATACAACGTTGCTTGGAAAGACGACAAGAATTATTTTTTTGTCGCAGTAACAAAAGAGAAATTTCCCGGAATTCTCATCACACACCAAACAAAACAGAAAAACAAATACCTTGGCCCTTTTGTGGACGGTTCTTCCTTAAAACAAGTTTTAATAATCCTAAGAAAGGTTTTCCCTTTTAGAACTTGTACAACCCTGCCGAAGAAGCCCTGTCTTTGGCATCAACTTAACCTCTGCCCTGCCCCCTGTCTGACAAAAACAAAAAACTTATGTCAAAAAAACGCTAATAATATTTTAAAGATACTCCAAGGAAGAAAAAACCAGGTTTTAAATAACTTAAAAAAAGAAATGAAAATAGCTTCCAAAGAACAAAATTATGAAAAAGCAGCAAAGACAAGAGATAAGATAGTTTATTTGGAAAGAATAATGCGCAACGCCAGAATTTTCGAACCCAATAAAGCTGATTCAACGCTTCAATCAATCTTAAAAGCTGAAAAACCGATTTCAAGAATCGAAGCTTACGATATATCCAATATCCAGGGACAGGAAGCAACAGGCTCCATGGTAACTTTTATTCAAGGAAAACCAAACAAAAGCTTTTACCGCAAATTCAAAATAAAGCTCCAGGCTAAGCCCAATGACGTGGCCATGATAAAAGAAGTCTTATCCCGCAGATTGAAACATAAAGAATGGCCATGCCCTGACTTAATATTGATTGACGGCGGCATCGCCCAATTGAATACTGCCATTAAAATGAAAAATGAAATAAACAAAAATATAAAAGCAGTGAGTTTGGCGAAAAAACAAAACAAACTTTTCATTGAAGGAAGAAAAAAGCCAATCCTGTTAAAAACTTTGCCTAAAGAAATCTTTAATCTTGTACTGCATTTGCGCGACGAGGCTCACAGGTTTGCCATAACCTACCACCGCAAATTAAGGACCAAGGCCTTGCTTCCCAGATGAATCTCTGATATCATGGATTTATGATTAAACTAATCTTTCAGGTCGCCGGTGGCGTATTAAGCTTTTGGTTAGCTATCAGATTCGTTCCTGGCGTTGAATTCATCGGAGAAACCAAATATCTGGTAATGGCCGGCGCTTTTTTAGGATTGATTAATTTCTTCATTAAGCCGATCCTAAAAATAATCACTCTGCCTTTAAGGATCTTGACACTCGGGCTTTTCGGCTTGATAATCAACATGGCTTTAATTTGGTTCGTTGATATCATTTTCCCGGAACTGGTCATCCCCGGCATCGTTCCGCTTTTCTGGACGACATTCATTGTCTGGCTGGTCGGTTATTTCCTGGGGCTCAGTTCTCCAAGTAAAAAAACTAATAACTAAGTAATATGCAGCAATACTTACCTTTAATTCAAATCATCGTATCTGTGTTATTAATCGTTTTCATTCTCCTGCAGCAAAGAGGAACTGCTTTAGGTTCTGCCTTTGGCCAGGAAGGAGGCTTTTACGCTACTAGACGTGGCGTGCAGCAAAAAATCCTTTGGGCAACAGTAGTCTGCGGAGTTTTATTCATCGGTTTGGCTCTGTTAAATCTCATTCTTTAAATGCCTTTTCTGATTTCCAAATGGCCTTCCAGGTCCCAATGGAGGCAATTTTTTAAAGTTTTCAGCAAAAGAGAAAAGACCATCTTCTTTGTTTTTTTATTTTTCGCTTTGGTTAGTTTGCTTTTCCTTTCTGTCAGTTTTTATCTGACTCATACGGAAATCCAGCCAGCCAATGGAGGAAACTACGTTGAGGGTGTAGTCGGCTCTCCAAGGCTGATCAACCCGCTTTATCCGTCCCGCGATGTTGATAGGGATTTGATTGAATTGATTTATTCTGGCTTGATGAAATACGACGGAGAAAGCCAACTGGCCGCCGACCTGGCAAAAGATTACAAAATTCTTGATAACGGGAAAGCATTTGAATTCTATTTAAAAGAGAATCTTCTCTGGTCAGACAACCAACCCCTAACAGCTGACGACGTAATTTTCACGGTCAAAGCTGTCCAGAACCAGTCCTTACATAGTTCAATCAGGGCAAAATGGCTGGGAGTAAAAGTAGAAAAAATATCTGATTTGGCAGTCCGTTTTGAATTAAACAACCCCTCTGCCGTCTTCTTGGAAAATTGCACCCTGAAAATCATGCCAAAGCATATCTGGAAGAATATTTCCGACCAAAACTTTTCTCTTTCAATATATAACTTAAAACCGATCGGCTCAGGCCCATATAAAATAAAGGAACTGCAGCAAGACAAAGAAGGCGCTGTCAGGTCAGCCAAATTGACGATAAACGGCAACTACCAGGGAAACTTGCCCAATATCCGGGGGATAACTTTCCTTTTCTTTGAAAACGAAGACGAACTGATTTCCGCTTTCAATTCCGGGAAAATAAAAGGATTTACCCTCAGCTCTCCGCAAAAGTATGAAAAGATAAAAGGGAATTCTTTTTCCGACTATCAGCTTATGGTGCCAAGCTACTTTGCCATTTTCTTTAACAATGAACAAGCTAAGGTTTTGGCTGACCAGAATATAAGAGAAGCTTTAAACTACGGCACCAACAAAGAAGAGATTATCAACGAACTTCTGGCTGGGCAAGGAAGAGTAGCTGATTCGCCGATCCTGCCTGACGTTTTCGGTTTTGAAAACCCTTCAAGCATTTACAGCTTTGATTTGGAAAAAGCAAAAGAGCTCCTGGAAGCAGCTGGCTTTACTGCAGGAGAATCAGGCATCAGGGAAAAAACAACTAAAAAAGAATCGTCTTTCCAATTCAAGAGTAATCTTCAATCAGGCTCCCAGGGAACTGAAGTCCAGGAACTGCAAAAATGCCTGGCTGAAGACCCTGAGGTTTATCCTGAAGGAGAAATAACAGGCCATTTCGGAGATAAAACAAAAGAAGCGGTAATACGATTCCAGGAAAAATATAAAGAAGACATTCTGGTGCCGAACAATTTGACCGAAGGCAACGGAAAAGTTTTGGGAAGCACCAAGAAAAAACTGAATGAACTCTGCGCTGCTCCCTCAGAACAAACCGCTTCCCTTTCTTTCACTTTAACGACAGCTGACCAGCCGATTATGAAAAACTTAGCTGCCCTTTTAAAACAGCAATGGCAGGCAATGGGAGTGGAAATAAACATCAATGCTTTAGATACATCAACTCTCGAACAAGAAGTGATAAAGCCAAGATACTATGAACTGCTTTTATTCGGCCAGGGCCTGGAACTCTTCCTGGATCCCTTCCCCTACTGGCATTCTTCACAAATCAAAGACCCGGGATTCAACCTTTCCAACTACGAAAATAAAGAAGCTGACAATCTTTTGGCTCAAGCACGACAAACTTTAGACCAAGAAGAAAGAAAAATGCTTCTGGAAGAATTCCAAAATATTCTCATTGAAGACGCCCCGGCAGTCTTCCTCTACAGCCCGGATTATATTTATTTGGCCTCAGAAAAAATAAAAGGAATCTCAGATAAAATAATTACCGACCCTTCCAAAAGATTCTCTGATATAGGAGATTGGTATATAAAAACAAAAAGAGTATGGAAATGAAAAAACCCGATATCCGCTATTTGAACGACATGAAAAATGTGCTGCAAGATAAAGAATGGGCAAAAAAAGCTCCAAATTATGAGCTGTACTATATGTATCGGGGAGTAAAAAAAGAAAAAGGGTTCAGATACAATATTACTGTGATTCCGCCAAGAATGCTTGGAAAAGAATTCGTAAAAACAAAAGGGCATGACCACATTGGAAAATTCAAGGAAATCTATACTATTTTGAACGGAGAAGCAATCTATCTTTTCCAGAAATGTAAAAACAAAATGGTTTTAGACGTTTATGCGATAAGAGCAAAGAAAAACGAGTCCGTATTAATCCCCGCAGGATACGGCCACATAACAATCAATCCTTCTAAAAAAATCTTGAAAGAAGCTGACTGGGCAGTAGAAAATTGTAAAAATGATTATAGCTTTATTGAAAAAATGGCTGGCATGTGCTATTACTATACGAAATCTGGCTGGATAAAGAACAAGAACTACAAAAAGATACCGAAATTAAAAATCAAAAAACCTCTTAAAAAAGCACCAAAAGACTTAAGCTTTCTAATATGATTAAAAAAGCTATTATTCCAATTGCTGGCTTGGGATCAAGATTCCTACCTCTGACAAAAACTGTTTCCAAAGAACTCTGGCCTTTAGTTGACAGACCGGTTTTGCAATATATTATTGAGGAAGCTTATGAATCAGGAATTAAAGAAATCATTTTCGTTAACAAGCCCGGCAACCAGCTGGTCAATAATTACTTTGAAAAAAAATTAAAAGAAAAGAAAACTTCTTTTTCCAAATACAAGAGCCATTTCTCAAACGAACTCGAAAGACTGGAGAAGATTTCAAAGAATCTTTCTTTCTATCATGTTTTTCAAAAAAAGCCTTTAGGAAACGCCCAGGCTGTATTGCAAGCGGAAAAATTAGTCGGCAAAAACCCTTGCGCTGTTTTGTGGGCAGATGACGTAGTTGAAGCAAAAGTCCCCTGCCTTAAACAACTGATTAAGGTTTTTACAAAATATAAAAAACCAATAATCGCTTTATACAAAGTGCCGAAAGAAAGCTTTCAGTTTTACGGAATGATAAAAGGAAAAAAAATAGCAAAAAGGACCTATAAAATTGAAGACTTCATTGAAAAGCCCTCGATTAAGGAATCTCCTTCTGATTTGGCTATTGTCGGAAAATACATTATCACTCCTCAGGTTTTTGAATACCTTAAAAAAACTAAGTTTGATTTGAAAAGCGACATAACATTAAGCACCACTTTAACTGATATGGCCAAAGATAAAAAAGACGTTTACGGCTATGAATTTGAAGGCAAATGGCTGGAATGCGGCAACAAACTGGCATATTTGAAATCAAACTTCTATCTTTCTTTGAAAGACCCGAGATTCGGCAAGGAACTCAAAAAATTCATTAAAATGCGCTAAGCGGACGTGGTGGAACTGGAAGACACGATAGCTTCAGGAGCTATTGGGAGCAATCTCTTGTGGGTTCGAATCCCACCGTCCGCACCAAAAAAAGTTCTCAAGTTTTAAACAATTATTTTTAATTAGAAAAGATATGATAACACAAACGAAACAGGAAAATCTCCGCCTCATCCCCTTAGGCGGACTGGGAGAAGTAGGAAGAAACATGATGCTTTTGGAATATAAAAGCAGCATTTTGATTATTGATATGGGCTTTCGCATGCCAGGAGAAGACATGCCCGGCATTGATTACATCGTCCCTAATATCAATTATTTGAAAGACAAAAAGAAAAACGTTGTCGGAATCGTTTTTACGCATGGACACTACGACCATATCGGCGCTGTCCCCTATTTGATTGAAAAAATCTGGCACCCTAAATTAGAAATCTTCGCTTCTTCCCTGACTCGCGGAATAATTATAAGAAGGCAGGAAGATTTTCCGAACCAGCCGCCTCTCAATATTAACGAGGTGAAAAACGGCTCTAAGATCAAACTGGGCCCGTTTAAGATTGAGTTTTTCAGGCAGAATCACAACATTCCAGACAATCTCGGCCTTTTTATTGAAACGCCTGTCGGCAATATCCTGCACACTTCTGATTTTAAGTTCGACCCAACGCCGATAAACGACCTGCCCACAGATTTCAATAAATTAAAAACAATGGCTAACAGAAAAATCCTGCTCATGCTTTCCGATTCTACCGGCGCTGAAGAAGAAAACCATTCTCTTTCTGAAAAAACAATTGAAAAGAATTTGGAGGAAATTTTCGAGAAAGCGACAGGCAGGATTATCGCAGCCACTTTCGCTTCTTTGATCAACAGGGTCCAGCAGATAATCGCTCTGTCTGAAAAATACGGCAGAAAAGTGATAATTGAGGGATACTCGATGAAAACCAACGTGGAAATTTGTAAAGTTTTAGGATTCATCAAATCAAAAAAGGGAACGATTATCAAAACGAAAGACGCCCACCGCTATCCTGATTCGAAAATAACCATTTTGTGCACCGGCGCCCAGGGAGAAGGTTCAGCCGTCTTAATGAGAATAGCTACCAGGGAACACCGCTTTATCCGCTTAAAAAAAGGAGATAATATTATTCTTTCCTCGTCTGTCATCCCGGGAAACGAAAGAACGGTCCAAAACTTGAAAGATGACATTCTGCGCCAGGGCTGCCGCGTATTCCATTACAAAATGATGGATATCCATGCTGGAGGCCACGCCCAGAAAGAGGAACTGATGGAAATGATAAAAATCATAAAGCCGACTTTCTTCATTCCGATCCATGGACAATATTCAATGCTTGTCAGCCACGCTGAAATTGCCAAGGAAGCTGGCATTCCTGAGAAAAATATAGTGGTAGCAGAAAACGGCCAGATTATCGACTTAACCCAAAAGAAAATCTCTGTTGAAAAATCATGGGTACCCTCAAACTACATTATGGTTGACGGCCTGGGCATCGGAGATGTCGGCGAAATCGTCTTAAGAGATAGGCAAATATTGTCCGAAGACGGCATGTTCGTCATTGTCGTGGTGGTGGATAAACAGACTGGCAAAGTAAAGGGCTCTCCTGATATAATATCAAGAGGATTCGTTTATCTCAGGGAATCGAAAGAATTGCTGAAAGATACAAGGAAAAAAGTAGTTGAAATTATCCACCATGCAACAGATTCCGGAGGGGCGGTCAATTGGAGCTATATTAAAGACGAAATGAGGAACAAAATCGGCCAGTTTTTCTACACCAAAACCAAAAGAAGGCCGATGATCCTGCCAGTGGTTATTGAAGTATAATTATATGAGAATTTTCAGCGGCATCCAGCCGACAGGTGAAATACATATTGGCAATTATTTGGGAGCGATAAAACAATGGCTTGAGCTTCAGGAAAAAAATGAATGCATCTTTTGCGTTGTTGATTTACATGCTTTGACAGTACCCTACGACACTAAAACCCTTCAAGAATTAATTCTGGAAAAAACAATAGCTTATCTGGCTGCCGGCATAAATCCTGAAAAATCAAACATTTTTGTCCAATCCCAAATAAAAGAACATTCAGAACTTGCCTGGATGTTAAACACGGTAACGCCTGTCGGAGACCTTTTAAGAATGACTCAATACAAAGAAAAAGCAAAGAAATTCCAAAATAATCTCAATGCTGGGCTTTTAAACTATCCCATTTTAATGGCTTCTGATATCCTTTTATATAAAACAGACTTTGTTCCCGTAGGAGAGGACCAGAAACAGCACGTTGAATTAGCCAGAACAATCGCTAAAAAATTCAATCAGCGATTCGGAGAAGTTTTCAAACTGCCCGAAGTGAAAATGATGAAAATAGGCTCGAAGATAATGAGCTTGACTGAACCAACAAAGAAAATGTCAAAAAGCGATTCTTCAGAAAGCTATATCGGCCTCTTTGACGAACCAGAAGTGATAAAAAGAAAAATAATGGCAGCGGTTACTGACACAGGAAAAATAATAAAATACAACCGGAAACTAAAGCCAGGCGTTTCCAATCTGCTAACAATATATTCTTTATTTTCCGAAAAAGGCGTAAAGGAACTGGAAAAGAAATTCAAAGGAAAAGGATATGCTGATTTCAAGAAAGCTTTAGCAGAGCTTCTAATTAATTCTCTGGAGCCTTTCCGCAAAAAAAGAAAAGAGCTTCTCCAGAGAAAAGTCTATGTCAAAGAAATTCTAGAACAAGGCAGAAAAAAAGCTGAAACTATCGCCCAATCCACTATTCAGGAAGTAAAGGAAAAAATGGGATTAGCTTAATATCTCGGCTCCTGATAAATTTTCACTATTGTTGGCATTCCCACTTTCTAAAAATATTCAAACTTTTTTCCCTCAACCCAAATAACTGGGTTGATTTTAATAATATTTTATTATATCATATTAGTATGTCTTTTTCAGTGGGTATAATCGGTCTTCCCAACGTCGGGAAATCAACCCTATTCAAAGCGCTTACCAAAATACCAGTTGATATAGCAAACTATCCTTTTACGACTATCCACCCCAATGTCGGAGTGGTCCAGGTGCCGGATAAAAGATTAGAAGAAATCGCCAAGATTATCAAACCGGAAAAAACCACTCCTACAATAATCGAATTTGTCGATATTGCCGGCTTGGTCAAAGGAGCGCACAAGGGTGAAGGCTTAGGCAACCAATTTCTGGCTCACATCAGGAACTGCGACGCCCTGGTTGAAATTGTCAGGGAATTTGAAAACGCCAAGGTTGAACACATGGACGGAACAGTTAATCCGGAAAAAGACATTGAAACAGTAAGAGTTGAACTTTTAATGAAAGACTTGGAAACTTTGGAAGGACTGCTTTCAAAAACTGAAAAAGATAAAAGTTCATCAAAAGAAACAGAGTTTTTGCAGAAAATCAAAGATTGGGTTTCCCAAGATAAGCTAATCTCGGAATTAGATTTAACAGAAGAGGAAAAAATAGAAACCAAAAAATACCAATTTCTGACCCAAAAACCCCTGCTTTACGTCCTGAATACCAATGGAAAAGCTGAGGCAATTTCCTCCATAAAATACCTGACAATGAATTTAAAAGACGAACAAGACTTTTCAGAGCTATTGCCAGAAGAAAGGCAGGAACTAAACCTCAAATCAAACCTTGACCAATTAATCACTGACTGCTACAATATCCTTGACTTAATCACTTTTTTTACAGTAGCCGGTTTAAAAGAAACGCGAGCCTGGACGCTTAAAAAAGGACTAACAGCCTATCTTGCCGGAGGAGTCGTTCATTCCGACTTCCAGGAAAAGTTCATCAAAGCGGAAGTGATCAACTGGCAAAAACTGATGGAAAGCGAGAACTGGCACAAAGTAAGGGAATTGGGCTTGTTAAAGACAGCTGGCAAAGATTACATTGTCCAGGACGGCGACGTAATTGAATTCAAAATATGAAAAACTACGAATTAACATATTTAATATCATCTGAAATTTCTGAGACAGAAACACAGCAACTGCAAGCCCAAGTTGTTTCTTTAATACAAACAGAGGGCGGCATTATACTAGAAGAAAAGATGCCCTTTGGAAGAAAATTAGCTTATCCTGTCAAAAAACAATCACAAGCCTATTTGAGTTGTCTGGTTTTTCAGTTAGAACCGGAAAAGCTGAAAGATTTGGAGAAAAAACTGAAAGAAATTAATCAAATTCTCCGCTATTTGCTTTTAGTTAAATACCCGGCTAAAAAACAAAAAGCCACTGCTTTCGCGAAGAAACCGAAGCCGCTAAAAACGGAAAAAGAGAAAAAAGTCGATATAAAAGAAATTGAAAAAAAATTAGACGAAATACTCGAAAATGAACCTGAATAAAGTTTTTTTAATCGGCCGCCTAACCAGAGACCCTGAAAAAAGAGCTCTGCCTTCCGGTCAATCAGTAACCTCTTTTGGAATGGCCACTAGCCGTTTTTACACTGATAAAACAGGACAAAAGCAGCAGCAGACAGAATTCCACAATATTGTCATGTTCGGCAAATTAGCTGACATTGCTGCTCAGTATTTAAACAAGGGTTCCTTGACTCTGATTGAAGGCAGGCTGCAAACAAGAACCTGGCAGGATGCTTCAGGCAATCAAAAATCAAGAACAGAAATCGTTGCAGAAAGAATGCAATTAGGCCCAAGGTCAGCCAATAAACCAACCAGTCAAGATCCGGAAAAAACATCAGAAGACATACCGGTTGTCGAGGAAGAAGAAATAGATATTAAAGACATCCCCTTTTAATTATGGAGTGCTATTTTTGCCAAAGAAATATTAAAAATATAGATTTTAAAGATACGCAAATTTTGTGGAGATTTATCTCAGCTTCGGGAAAAATCAAGCCAAAAAAAAGAACCGGAGTTTGTTCCAGCCACCAGAGAAAATTAACTCAGGCGATAAAAAGAGCCAGATACTTAGCTCTTCTCTCGCCAACTTCTAAGTAGCAATTCTTTAATTTTCTCAGTAATTTTAGGATTCGCTCTCAGGAATTCCTTGCTTGCCTCTACTCCCTGACCAAGCTTATCGTTTTCAAACTGAAGCCAAGAACCGGCTTTTTTTATTATCTCTGCTTTTACCCCGGCTGACAAAACGTCACCGTAATATGAAATACCTTCGTTGTAGAAAATATCGAATTCCGCTATCTTAAATGGCGGAGCAACTTTATTTTTGACTATCTTTGCTTTGATTCTTGAACCGATAACTTCGTCTTTTTGCTTAATTTGAGCGATTCTTCTCAAATCAATTCTAATAGAAGCATAAAATTTCAAAGCTAAGCCACCTGGCGTTGTTTCCGGATTCCCCCAGAGCACTCCAATTTTCATCCTTGTCTGATTAAGAAAAATCAAAACTGTTTTCGTTTTAGCAAGTATGCCAGACAATTTTCTCAGTGCCTGGCTCATCAATCTCGCTTGCAGGCCTATCTGGAATTCTCCCATTTCTCCGGCAATTTCAGCTCGAGGAACCAAAGCAGCAACAGAATCAACGACAATCACGTCAATCTCCCCTGATTTGATCAAGCTTTCAACTATCTGCAAAGCTTGTTCTCCTGAATCTGGCTGGGAAATCAAAAGGTCGTCAATATTGACCCCGATTCTCTTTGAATAGTCAGGATCTAAAGCGTGCTCAGCGTCAATAAAAGCGCCAACTCCCCCTTTTTTCTGAGCTTCAGCTAAAATATGCAGAGCCAGAGTGGTTTTGCCAGAACTTTCCGGGCCGAAAATCTCAACCACTCTTCCCCGAGGAACTCCAGCTACTCCCAAAGCCAAATCCAAAGAAAGAGAACCTGTAGGAACAGCATCAACGTCAACTGCTTTTGCATCCCTCAGTTTCATAATCGCTCCTTCCCCGAAGCGCTGCTTTATTTCATCGACTGCTTCCTGCAAGTTGCTTGATTGTTGAGTTTTTTTCTTTATCATATATTGTTATTTTATCAATAAATTAAATTTTTTCCCAGCCCTCATCTACTTCCTCGTTTTGCGCTTCCTGTTTTGAAAAGACTTCTCTTGGCTTTGCCCCTTCGCCAGGCCCAATAATCCCTTTTTCTTCAAGTATGTCCAGCAATCTGGCAGCTCTGGCATAGCCGATTCTCAGCCTTCTTTGCAAAAAAGAAGCAGATGCTTTTCTCGTTTCAATCACTATTTTCTTCGCTTCTTCATACAAAGGATCTTCACCTCCGGCATAGCCGTCAAAACTTTCTCCATTTTTTGTTTCTTCCAAGATTTTTTCCAAATCCTCTGCCAAATGGTTTTCAAATAAAGCAGGTTCCTGGGTGTCTAAAGCCTCTTCTCTTTGGTTTTTAACGTAGTCTATTACTTTTTTCACTTCTTTTTCTGAAGTGTAAGCGCCTTGTATCCTTTTCGGTTTTGAAACTTCTGCTGAAATGAAAAGTAAATCTCCAGCTCCTAAAAGTTTTTCAGCGCCAGCCATGTCCAAAACAGTACGGCTATCAACTTGCGAGGCAACTTGGAAAGTGACTCTTGAAGTAATATTGGCTTTTATCAGGCCGGTAATCACTTCTACTGATGGCCTCTGGGTGGCAACAACCAAATGAATACCCACTGCCCTTGCCATTTGAGCTAACCTGACAATACCAGCTTCCATTTCCCTGCCCTTAGCTGCCATCAAATCAGCCAGTTCGTCAATAATCAAAACAATATAAGGCAAGGGCTTTTCCCCTTCTTTCATGATTTTTGCATTATAGCTGTCTATATTCCTTGAACCATTGTTAGATAGAATATTAAATCTTTTCTCCATTTCCATAATCAGCCACTTTAAGGCATTGATCGTTCTCTGAGGATCGAAAATGACCGGAGTCAAAAGATGGGGAAGGTCTTTATAAGCTGAAAATTCAACCCTTTTCGGATCTGCCAGTATAAAACGCAGAGTTTCCGGAGAATTCTGATAAAGCAGACTCAAAATCAGAGAGTTCAAAAAAATAGTCTTGCCGGTACCGGTTGCTCCAGCCACCAAAAGATGAGGCATTCTGGCCAAATCAGCATAGCAATAATTTCCTGAAACATCCTTGCCTAGAACGATATTTAAGCCTGAAACAGCGCTTTGGAACTGGGGGCTAGCCACCAAATCCCTCATTCTGATCTGGCATCTTGTCTTATTGGGCACTTCAATACCGACCAATGATTTGCCTGGAATCGGCGCTTCAATCCTGATTGGATGGCTGGCTAAAGCCAAAGAAAGATTATTTGAAAGGGCGGTAATTTTGGAAAGTTTTATTCCTTCAGCCGGCTTTAAGCTGTATTGGGTGACTGTCGGACCAATATTGATTTCTGACATTTCTACTGATACGCCAAAGTTTTCTAAAGTCTTTTTAATGATTGCCGAATTGGTCACCGTATCGCCGGCAGTCGGTTTCCCCTTGTCTGTTTCTAATAATTCCAAGGGCGGAGTCTTATACTGCGCTCCTGCTAAAATATTAGGCAGTTTTTGGGTCTCAATATCCAAAATCGGCGCCTCTGGCTTAAAAGGAGTTTCTTTTACTTTTGGCTCAACCTCCCTGACCCTGAACTGCGGCAGGAATATTTTCTTTATTAAAGAAGGCTCCTTTTCTATTTCCTGTTTGTCTTGTTTAGGAGTTTCTTTAAGGTCAGGCCTTTTTATCAAATACCAAAAAATCAAAAGCCCTATAAGGATTATTCCGCCAAAAACTATCTTGGTCACCAAAAGCCCGAATAACTTCAAAAGGGGCCAGTTTAAGATATACCCCAGCCAGCCGCCCTGCTTTGCCTCGGAAGCAAAGCTTTCAATAATTCCGGATGTTCCGATAATCAAGATGAAAATCGCCAAGACTGTCGGGCCGAAAAACTTCTTATATTTTGTATTAAAAAAGACAATGCCAGCTAAAACCAAAATTAAAGGAATAAGGAAAATGGCACTGCCGATTAAGAAAGTAAGTCCTTTGATTAAAGCATTCCCAGCTACGCCAGCTAAACCAAAAAAACTCAAAGCAATAATTATCGCCAGGATGAAAATTATTACGCCGGAAATCCATTTCTTGGTTTCTCCAGGTAGATAAAAAATGCCTGGCCTTCTCTGTTTTGCCAGAAATCTTTTGTTATTTTTATATTTTTTCTTTTTCCCCACAGATAAAAATTTAATTTACTGATTCCATTCTATTATATCACTTCTTTGCCTAATTAAAAATCCCTACAACTTTATTTACGTCTGGGTTTTTGAGATCTTTACTTTTTCTTAAAGCCGGTACCAGCCGGAATCAGTTTGCCGATAATTACGTTCTCCTTTAAGCCTCTTAGTTTGTCTTCCTTGCCTTCAAGAGAGGCTTTTATAAGAACCCTAGAAGTTTCTTGGAAAGAAGCTGCTGAAAGGAAACTGTCTGTGGTCAAAGCAACCCTGGAAATGCCAAGCAAAACAGAAGCGCCTTTGGCCGGCTTTTTCTTTGCTTTTTTGAGCTGGTTGTTTTCTTCCAAGAATTTTGTTTTCTCAATAATTTCTCCTGGGGAGAATGAAGAATCTTCAGATTCTTTGATCTTTATTCTTGAAAACATCTGCCGGCAAATTATTTCAATGTGTTTATCGTGGATTAAAGCGCCCTGGGAAACGTAAATTTTCTGGATTTCCTTGATAATGTACTTTTGCGCTTCTTCTTCTCCAGCTAATTTGAACAATTCTTTCAATTCCAAGCTTCCTTCGCAAAGCTGCTGGCCTTTTTTAACTTCCTGGCCGATCTCCACCCAAATTGCTGATTTTGCCAGAATTTGGTATTCAAGCACTTCTGATTTTTTAGATTTTGATTTGCCGCTTTCCGCTTTTGATTTTATCTTTATCACCTTGTCTTGAGTTATTTCCAAAACTTTTCCGTCAGTACGGGATATTTCCGCTTTTCCACCAGGCACCCTTGCCTCAAAAACTTCCTGGACTCTCGGCAAACCCATGGTAATATCTCCTCCGCCCGCTACTCCTCCAGTATGGAAAGTTCTCATTGTCAGCTGGGTTCCCGGTTCTCCGATTGACTGGGCAGCCACCACTCCGACTGCTTCTCCTAATTGTATCGGCTTGTTTTTACCGACATCCCAGCCGTAGCACTTCTGGCAAACGCCCCTGATTGACTTGCAGCCTAAAGGAGACCTTATTTTTACCCCCTCAATGCCAGCCTTGGCTATTTTCTCAGCTTTTTCCCAATCAATAACATCTCCCTGTTTGCAGATTTTCTTTACGTTCTCAAGGCAAATCCTGCCCAAAAGCTTAAAAACAAAGTTCTGGCCGATTTCATCAGCATCTTTTTTCAATACAGTTACTCCTTCTTTGTCTCCGCAGTCCTCTTCAGTAATTATCGCCTCATGGGCAACGTCAACCAACCTTCTGGTTAAATAGCCTGCTGTGGAGGTTCTGAGAGCAGTGTCAGCTGTTCCCTTTCTGGCTCCGTGAGTGGAAATAAAGTATTCCAAAACGTCAAACCCTTCTTTAAAAGAGCTTTTCACGGGCAATTCAATAATCTGGCCTGCTGGATTGATCACCAAGCCTTTCATGCCAGCCATTTGCACTGGCTGGCCCCAGGAGCCCTTTGCTCCAGAATCAATAATCTGAAAAACCGAGCCGTCTTTCGGTAAAGCTTTTGGCACTAATTCTTCGATTTTGGTCTTGACCCTGCTCCAAACTTCGATAACTTTGGAGCTTTTTTCTTCTTTTGAAAGCAAGCCTTTTTTGAAATGCGCTTCAATTCCTTCTATTTCTTTTTCCGCTTCAGCGACAATCTTTCCTTTTTCCGGAGGAACGACTAAATCATCCATTCCCCAAGAAACTCCAGACCAGGTTGAATATTCAAAGCCCAATTCTTTTATTTTATCCAAAGCTTCCTCTGTTTTTTCAGAGTCGTATTTTTCAATAATGTCTCTGGTTATAATTTCCAAATCCTTGATTTTTATTAAAGAGTTCTGGAAAGGATAGTTTTCTGGCAAAGCTTCGTTGAAAATAATCCTGCCAACGCTAGTTTCAATTAAAGACGAAGTCTGGGAAAACCTGACTTTCATTTTTGCCTGTATATCAATGTCTCCTAACTCAAAAGCAAGAATAGCTTCGTCTTTGCTGCTGAATATCTTTCCTTCGCCTTTTGCTCCTTCTTTTAATCTCGTCATCCAGCTGCAACCAAGAATAATGTCCTGATTAATGCTGATGACCGGAGTACCGGTAGCTGGCTTCAAAAGATTATGGGTAAAAAGCATGATTTCCTTGGCTTCTTTTTGGGCTTTATCAGACAAAGGCAAATGAACTGCCATCTGGTCTCCATCAAAATCAGCATTAAAGGACTTGCAAACCATGGGATGGATCCTAAGTGATTCGCCTTCTATTAATATCGGGTAAAAAGCCTGAATTCCCAATCGGTGAAGAGTAGGGGCTCTATTAAGCAGAACAAGCTTATCTTTAACCACTTCTTCCAAGCTGGCCCAAACCTCATCGGTTTCCTGTTCGATTAATCTGGCTGCGCTTCTAACGTTATATGTCAGTTCTTTGTCCAA
Source organism: Candidatus Paceibacterota bacterium (assembly GCA_016782605.1). Classification (NCBI taxonomy): domain Bacteria; kingdom Bacillati; phylum Minisyncoccota; species Minisyncoccota bacterium. Next base: position 129,148 of record JADHYE010000001.1, read on the forward strand.
TAATTTCTTAATAATAAAAGGTTTAAAAAGCTCCAAGGCCATTTTCTTGGGAATACCCACCTGGTTAAGCTTTAATTCAGGGCCAACGACAATGACTGATCTTCCGGAATAATCCACTCTTTTGCCCAGAAGGTTCTGTCTGAACCGTCCCTGTTTTCCTTTGAGTATGTCAGCTAAAGACTTTAGTAATCTTTTACCTCCGGTAGTGGCTGTGGTCATAGTTCCTTTTCTCATGCTGTTGTCAATCAAAGCGTCAACCGCTTCCTGAAGCATTCTTTTTTCATTTCTGACAATAACTTCCGGAGATCCTATTTCCAAAAGGTATTTCAAACGGTTGTTCCTGTTAATGACTCTTCTATAAAGGTCGTTTAAATCAGAAGAAGCGTAGCGGCCGCCGTCCAATTGGACCATTGGCCTTAAGTCAGGCGGCAACACAGGCAAACAGGTCAAAAACATCCATTCTGGCCTCACGTTGGCCTTAACCATTCCCTGAAGAAGCTTTAATCTGACCAGCATTTTTCTCTTGGAAACGGGCTGGGCAGATTCTATTTCTTTTTTCAGCTCTGTAATCTTTTTCTTTAAATCAATCTTTTCGAAAATCTTTCTCAGAACTTCAGCTCCAGTGCTTGCTTCGAAAATCTCTCCGTATTTCAAAGAAAGACGGTGGTAGTCAATTTCCGACAAAGTCTTAAAAGGCTTTAAATTCAAAACTTCTTCTCTGGCTGCGTCTTTAGCTGATTTCAAATCGCTCAATTTTATCTTTTCTTTTTTCGGGCCTTTTGTTTTTTTAACAGTTTTGGATGGCTTTTGCTCTTTTAGCTTTGATTTATATTCTTTCTCGATTTCTTCCAAAACCTTTTTCTTGGCTTCCTCGTCAATACTGATAACAATGTAAGAAGAAAAGTAAATTACCTTTTCAATTTGCTGCATCGGAATATCAAAAATCATGCCCATTCTGGAGGGCACTCCCCTCAAAAACCAGATATGCGAACAGGGGCTGGCTAAACTAATATGGCCCATTCTTTCCCTTCTGGTCTGGGCTTTGGTCACTTCCACTCCGCATCTATCGCAGACCATGGCTTTGTAGCGGATTCCCTTGTACTTGCCGCAATAGCATTCGTAATCTTTAACCGGACCGAAAATCTTCTCGCAAAAAAGCCCGTCTTTTTCAGCGCGCTGGGTCCTGTAGTTGATGGTTTCTGGCTTTGTCACTTCTCCACGCGACCAAGTCAAAATATCATCTGGCGAGGCAAGCTTTATTCTTATTGATTCTAAATCTTGTACTCTCATATATTTTTAGAAAATTTCTCTTGGCTTTTCTTTAACTTCAACGTTTAATCCCAATGATTTCAATTCAGCCACCAAAAGATTAAAGGAAGCTGGTATGTTTGGAGCTTTTATCTCCTCTCCTTTCAATATCGCTTCGTAAGTGGCTGCTCTGCCCGGCATATCATCTGATTTAATGGTCAGCATTTCCTGAAGCGTATTAGCTGCGCCGTATCCTTCCAATGCCCAGACTTCCATTTCTCCAAATCTCTGCCCACCAAATTGCGCCTTGCCTCCCAAGGGCTGCTGGGTAATCAAAGAATACGGACCTATTGACCTCATATGGATTTTGTCTTCAACCATATGAATCAGCTTCATCATGTATATGTAACCGACAGTAACGGGCTTTAGAAAAGAAACGCCTGTTATACCGTCGTACAACATAATCTTTCCGTCTTCTGGCAGCCCGGCTTCTTTCAATTCTTTCTTTATGTCTGCTTCTGTTGCTCCAGCTAATGCCGGAGAAACTGCCTGGTATCCCAAAACCTTGGCTGCCCATCCTAAATGGGTTTCCAAAATCTGGCCCAAGTTCATTCTGGAGGCCACGCTCATCGGATTGAGAATAATATCAACAGGAGTGCCGTCTGCCATAAAAGGCATTTCTTCAACCGGCATAATCTTCGAAACTACTCCTTTGTTTCCGTGGCGACCGGCCAATTTGTCGCCAGCCTTAATTTCTCTTAACTGGGCTACTTCCACTTCAATCCTTTTGATTACTCCAGGATCTAATTTGTGTCCCAGCTCTCTGGAAAATATTTTAACTCCGATCACTCTTCCTCTTTTACCGTGCTCCATTAAAAGAGAGCTGTCTTTTATTTCTCTTGCTTTTTCACCAAAAATAGCTCTTAACAATCTTTCTTCGGCAGTCAAATCAGCTTCGCCTTTCGGTGAAATCTTGCCTACCAAAATATCATTGGGTCCGACTTCAGCTCCGATTATAATAATTCCCTCCTCGTCCAAGTCCTTCAGTTTTTCTTCGGAAACATTGGGAATATCAGAGGTTGTCAGTTCAGGTCCAAGTTTGGTTTCCCTGACATCGCAGGAAAAGCTTTCAACGTGGATTGAAGTATAGACATCGTCTTTGACTAGTCTCTTTGAAATAATAATCGAGTCTTCAAAGTTACCTCCTCTCCAAGGCATGAAAGCGACCAAGATATTCTGGCCCAAAGCCAAAGACCCCTGGGCGATTGAACCGCCGTCAGTCAAAATATCACCCTTTCTCACTTTTTGGCCTTTTTTGACAATTGGCTTTTGGTGGAAACAGGTATATTGGTTTGTCCTGATAAAAGTTTTTAAATGGTGAGTCTTTGATTTTGATCCGCCCTTTATCCTGATAACAATATGATTGGCGTCAACTTCGGAAATAGCGCCGTCTTCTTCAGCAACTATTGCCTGGCCTGAATCCAAAGCTACCTTCTTTTCAACGCCCGTAGCAACCAAAGGAGCTGCCGGGTTGAACAAAGGAACTGACTGCCTTTGCATGTTAGAACCCATCAAAGCCCTGTTTGCGTCGTCATTCTGCAAAAATGGAATACAGGAAGTGGCAATTGAAACTGACTGCTCCGAAGAAACATCAATAAAATCAATCTTGTCCCTGTCCATAACTCCGGGTTCTCCTTTTATCCTAGCTTCCACTTTTTCCGGAATAATGTAACCTTTATTGTCAATCGGCACAGCGCCTGAAGCAATATTGTATTTTTCCTCCTGGTAAGCATTAAGATATTGTATTTCCGAAGTTACCCTTCTTTTGTCAACTTTGAAATACGGCGTTTCCAAAAAGCCGTACTGGTTGATTCTGGAAAAAGAAGCCATGTGCCCGACCAGTCCGATATTCGGACCTTCCGGGGTTTGAATAGGGCAGATTCTGCCATAGTGGGAGGGTTGGACGTCCCTGACTTCAAAACCAGCTCTTTCCCTGGTCAAACCGCCAGGTCCTGTAGAAGACAATCTTCTCTTGTGTTCTAACTCAGCTAAAGGATTTTCATTGTCCATAAACTGAGACAACTGAGACGAAGTGAAAAACTCCTTAACCACTGCCATAAAAGGCCTGGGGTTTATCAGCTGGGCCGGAGTAAGAGTGAAAACATCAAGAGTGGACATTCTGTCTTTGATGATTCTTTCCATCCTCATTAAGCCCACCCTAAGTCTGTTCTGCAATAACTCATTCAAGGTTCTAACTCTTCTATTGCCCAAGTGGTCAATCTGGTCAGGCTGGGATCCTGGCGTATTATTCAACCTGATTATTTCCTTAATCACAGTTACTACGTCTTCTAGCTTCAAAACTCGATCTTCAACCTTGATATCTCCTTCTGTTTTTTTGCCTTTTTGACTTTGAGACGGTAATCTTTGAGACATCCTCCATCTGCCCACTTTTGAGAGATCATACCTTTCAAAATTAAAAAACATATTTTCAATCAGCTCTCTGGCAGTGTCAGGGGTAGCCAAATCTCCTGGCCTCAGCCTCTGGTAAATTTCAACAAATGCTTCTGCCTGACTGTGAGTGGTGTCTCTTTTTAGGGTTTCTTCAATGTATTTTATCTCTCCTTTATCAACGTCCTGAAAAGTTTCCTTAATTGATTCGTCTTTTTCAATGCCAAAAGCCCTTAATAGGGTGGTAGCCATTATTTTCCTTCTCCTGTCAATCTTCAGTCCTATGGCTCCCGAAGACTCTGTTTCAAATTCAAGCCAGGCGCCTCTGTTTGGAATGATTTTTGCGCCAAAAGCTCCTTTGCCTGGGACTTTTTGACCGGTGAAAAAAGCGCCAGGAGAACGAATCAATTGGGAAATAGTCACTCTTTCCACTCCATTAACAATAAAAGTTCCCCTTTCTGTCATTAAGGGGAAATCAGTTAGAAAAACTTCCTGTTCTTTGATCTCTTTTGTTTTTAAATTGACCAGTTTTGTTTTTGCTCTCAGGGAAGCTTCGAAAGAATCGTTGTTTTGTTTGGCTTCCAAGTCAGTCTTGTATTTTGGTTCGTCTAATTTAAAATCTGAAAACCAAAGCTCAAGTTCTTTGCCTGTGTAGTCTCTGATCGGAGAAATTTCCTGAAAAAGCTCCTTCAAATCCCTGTCCCGAAACAACTGCCAGTTGTCTTTCTGTATTGAAATCAAATAAGGCAGGGAAAGAGAAACCTTTGCTTTTGTGAAGTTTTTAGTTTCCATAGGAAATAAAACACTAAAAATACCCCAAACAAAAAAAATTCTGGGGCAAAAAATTATTTTGATTTTTTACAATAAGAAGGGAACCAAGATAATATTGAAAAACTTTAATTTATTCGTATTTTACCTAGAAATAAAATCGCAGTTTCTATAGTAAACAGTAAATTTAATATTACTCTTATCACAAGGGGCTGTCAAGGGCTTTTTGGTTTTAGCCCATTATTCTGTAGGTACGGTCAAACTGCTTATTTTTGATATAACATCGGCATCACCCGGGTTCAATTCAAGCACCCTGTTGTAGTAGGTTAAAGCTTTGCTTATCTGTCCCTTTTCCTGATAGGCTAAACCCAAAAAATAAAGAGAATTGGAATGTTCCGGGAAAATCTGAATAGCTATTTCGAGCTGAACAATCGCTTTGTCTATTTGGTTATCATCAAGATAAAGGCGACCCATCTCGAAGAAAGCTTCAAAATAATCAGGTTTTACCTCTATTGCCTTACTAAAACTTTCTTCTGCCTTTTCAATATCGCCAGAAAGAAAATAAAGTTTTCCTAGTTCTGTTCTTAAGATTGGGTTTATCGGCTCCAAGTTTACTGCTTTTTCAAAGTGCTGTATGCCCAATTTTAAAGCTTCCTGTTCATTCGCTTTCACCCTGAAATCGCGATAAATCATTCCCAGAGTTTCCTGGACAAAGACTTTGTTCGGACTTATTTTTTCAGCTCCCTTTATTGTAATCAAATTGTTAGGATCAGCATTCGGATTCAAACATATCTCAGATGTCTCTCCTCCTTTTACATAAGCCAATGCCAAGGAAGCGTTGCAAATCAGCTGGTTTCCGTCAAACGCCCCTTCTTCAATAATCATATTGGTTTCTTGCAGATAATACCTTGCCGCAACAATCCCGTATTGCGATTGATAGGGATTGAGCCTTGTCGCCTTTTCCACTAATTCAATGCTGGCTTTTTCTATCCCTTTTTTATAATTGACATCAGCTAAATAGAATTGCACGGCAAAGAAATATGCTCCCAGAAATAGTAAAACAATAACTATAAGCAAAATAGAGAAAACTAAAGACATTTCCGGAAAATCCTTAAAAGAAATTGTTTTTTCTTTTGTTGATTCGCTATGCCAATTTGCTGCTGACAATCCCAAAACCAGCCAAAAAGTAAAAGCCAATACTGCATTCTGATAATAAAAGAATTGGCCTACTAATATGGCCAAAAAGAGCATTAATAAAAGCACACTGCTTTTGTTCTTGCCAAAAAAGATAAAGCTGATTAGTAAAGCTAGTCCGATTAATAAAATATAAGAGATGATGCCTAAAAATCCTGTTGTTCCTAAGATTCCGGCAAAATAATTGCCCGGTCTATCAATCCTTATCTGCCAAAAAATGTTTTGGTTAAAACTCAATGGTTTGAATTTCGCAAATTCATAATGAAAAGTGCCGACCCCAGACCCAAAGAATCCAGATTTAATATTTTCAGCCGCTGCTTTAAATCCGATAATCCAGGAATCCCCCTGGTTCAAGAATTGCTCTTGGGGTAGATTGTCTTTTAACAACAAGCCTTGCAGGCCCGAAGTATTAATAAGCATGAATGCTATAGCCAGAATGACAAGAGTTATGGGCAGTAAAAGCTTGTTAACGTTTTCTTTAAACGTCCTTTTCCAGAAAGCGAAGATCAAAAATATGATTAAGCTTAAAAATACTATCAGCCAGGCTGTATTGCAATCAATAATCAATAGTAAAAATACAATAGCAACCAGCAACAAATAATTAAAAATTTGGATTATTTTTTCTTTTTTGTCAAAAATCAGAATTTTCCCGATCAAAAACAGCAAAATTATACTTAAAAATATAGCCAGACCTTCCATGCTAGCTGTGATAGGATTAAAACCGGATTGCAACATCATTGTTGGCAGAACAGAATTATCGCCAAACAGACCGTTTATTCTTTCGAAAATGCCAAAGATTGAAAAATAACTGATTAAAACAACAAAGAAGATAGACCAAAGAAATATTTTCAGCAATGACTGAACCCTTATTGCGCTTTCTTTTTTATTCCCAACATTGTTGGTTATTAAGAAATAAAGCAAACAAAAACTGAACAAGCCCATTAAGCTGTTTGGGAATCTTCCATAGAATCCGAACAAGCTTGAGAATTTATCAACTGAAAATACTGTACTCAATAAAGAAACAAAGAAAAATGCAAGGATGAAAATATCTAAAGGAGATTTCTTAAACTTGACCTGCTTATCAAAGATAATCATTTTCGCCAACCAAGCCAAAAACGCCAGAGAAACCAAAAAGAATAAAAGATAAAGTTTGTTTAGTTCAAACTTTTCAAAGGAAAAAGGCAGAAAAAACAAAGGCACCAGAAAAACCAATAAATAAAGGCTCCACTTTATAATCCTGTTATACATAGCATAATCTTATTAAGCATACATTTATTATACAACCTTTTGAATTATTGTTGAAGTTATTGTTGAGGTTTAACCTCAACAATCCTAAACGATGTTTTCGTAGTAATTTAAACGCTCAATAGTATAGTTTTTTCTTAAAACAATGCATATGGCGTCTATTCTATAAGAATTTTTCCACTTGGCTCTGGCTACATAGGCCGCGGCGTTACCCCGAAGCTTTTTCAATTTCTTTTTGTTGATGGTTTCTTCCGGAGCCCCAAAATCTTCCCCCACTTTCGTTCTCACTTCCACAAATATCATTTCATTTTTATGCCTGACAACTAAATCAATCTCAGCATATTTTGTTTTGTAATTTTGTTCAATTATTTTATATCCTTTTTTCTCTAAATACTCCTTTGCGATCTTCTCACCCACCTTCCCCGTCGCCAAATTAGACTGTTTCATATATTTTTGGCCGGTACTGCAGGGCCTCGGCCATATGAGAAACAGTTATTTCCGACGCACCCTCCAAATCAGCAATGGTTCTGGTAACTTTTATCAATTTCATATAAGACCTTGCGGATAATTGAAATTTCATACTCGCTTGCTTTAAAAGTTGTTCCACTTCTTTTGTCAGTTTGCAATATTTTTTAATGTGACTGTTTTTCATTTGGGCGTTGGATTGAATAGATTCTCCCTTCAAACGCTTCTCCTGCCTTTCCCTTGCCAGAATTACTCTTTTTCTGATTGTCTTCGACGATTCCAAAAATTCAGAGGCTTTTTGATTTTCTGAAAATTCTTCTACATTGACCGGCTGAACGGTAATGTGCAAGTCAATTCTATCCAAGATGGGCCCTGAAATTCGCTTTTGATATTTTCTTATCTGACGGGGAGTGCAAACGCAATTTTTCTTCGGATGATTCAAATAACCGCAAGGACAGGGATTGGCAGAAGCCACAAGCATAAAATCCGCAGGGTATCTTACTATTTCTTTACTTCTTGAAATAGTAAGATAGCCTTCCTCCAAGGGCTGACGCATTGCCTCCATGACTTGTCTCGGGAACTCATTAAATTCATCGAGAAAGAGAACCCCCCGGTGAGCCAAACTTATTTCGCCGGGGTGCGGTCTTGTGCCACCGCCGATTAGTCCTACTGGAGAAGCTGTGTGGTGCGGCACTCTGAATTGTCGATAAGTTATTACAGAGCCTCCTGGAGGAATATTGCCTGCTACAGAATATATTTTAGTTACTTCTAACGATTCTTCTTCGGTTAAAGGAGACATAATCCCAGGCAAAGCTCTGGCCAACATTGTTTTTCCGGAACCCGGACTTCCCACCATAATAATATTATGGCCGCCAGCTGCCGCTATCTCTGCTGCTCTCTTTGCTTGTTCTTGCCCTAAAATTTCTTTCATATCAAACTCTGCCGGAATAGGCAATCTGTCTTCGGGTTCTTTATAAACAGCAGGTTCAATTAATTTTCTTCCTAAAAAGTGCGAAATAAGTTGAAAAAGATTTTCTACTGGATATACTTTTATTCCCTTGATCACCGCTGCTTCGTTTGCTGAATCTTTGGGAACAAATAAATTTTTAAACCCTTTTTCTTTGGCAAAAAGCGCCAGCAGAAATGCTCCTTTTGTGTGCCTTAAAGAACCATCAAGCGATAATTCCCCGAAAAACAGAGATTCTTCAGGTATGTCAAATTGCAAAATACTTCTCAAAATCCCCAAAGCAATCGGCAAATCGTAAAACGAACCTTCTTTGGGGATATCAGCCGGCGCCAAATTGACGGTAATTTTCTTTGCCGGAAACTCAATGCCCGAACTTGAGATTGCAGCCCTAACTCTTTCTTTGCTTTCATCCACCGCTTTGTCTGGAAGACCGACAATTTCAAATCCAGGCAAGCCCCTGTTTGCCAAATTCACTTCAACATCCACTTTAATTGTTTCCAGCCCTGAATTAGCGGCTGATGGAACTTTAACTAACATAATATTTATTGCCCTCTTGTTGGATGAAGCCTTTCAATTGCATTAAAGATAAAGTTGTGCCAATCTTCGCGGCCGGCAATCCGAAAATCCTGGCTAAAGCATCTGTTTCCATCGGTTCTCTTTGCAGCTGTTCTAAAATTTTCCCCTCAATACTCCCATTAAGAAACTTAGTTCCTTTTTTGGAAACTAAGTTTCCAAGTTTTTGGGAAACACCGTAAAATTTCAATATCTCTCCTGCGTCCGTCGCTACCTCAGCTCCTTCTTTTAAGAGCTGCGAAGTTCCTTTTGACACTTCGCTTGTGATGGGACCCGGCACGGCGAATATTTTCCTTCCGAATTTTTTGGCAAATTCTGCCGTAATCAATGTTCCGCTGTTTAATCCAGCTTCTACAATCAAAACCGCTTTTGAAAGACCAGCCACTATCCTGTTTCTTTTGGAATAAGTCCAATTGGCTGGCGGAAATTTTCCCTCAAACTCGGAAATAATCAATCCTTTATTTTCCAGAATTTTATTATAAAGTTCTTCTTGATATTCAGGATGTATCATATTTATTCCGCAAGGCATTACAGCTATTGTTCTGCCCCCCACTTCTACCGTGGCCTTATGAGCGGCCTCATCCCCACCATACATAAATCCGGAAACTATAGTTACGCCAGCTGCCGCAATTTCTGTTACTAATTGCTCTGTTATTTTCCTTCCGTAACTGGTCAAACGCCTTGAACCGACTACCGCCAAACAATTATCAAAAATATCGTCTTTACCCTGAGCCGTACCAAAGGGCCAATCGCCCTTATAATAAAGTTTTTCCGGTGCCTCTTTGCCAATTTTCTTTAACAACTCCGGATATCTTTTATCTTGTATATTTATTGTATTTCCCTCCTCCATAGATTTGTTGAGGACTCTCCTCAACAGTCAATTAAACGGTGCGGGCGAGAGTAAAACCCCAAACTTTTTTCACTCCCGACCTTTTTAATACCCTGCAACATTCTTGCATCGTCGCTCCGCTTGTCCAAACATCGTCTACTAAAAGGACATCTTTTGTTAAGGATTTGTTTAGGCCTGGCCTAAACAAAGCAAAGCTATCCTTGACGTTTATTATTCTCTCTTTTTTGCTCAATTTAGTTTGAGATGGCGTATCTTTTATTTTTTCAACCAAGGATAATACTTCTCTGCCGGTTATTTCACCCACCTTTTTAGCAATCAACTCCGCCTGATTAAATCCTCTTCGTTTTTCTTTTTTCTTGAACATCGGCACAAAAGTTATTGTCGTGTCTTCCGGAATATACGGTTCTCTTATCTCAAAAGCCTTTGCAACAAGTTCATTTATCGCATCAAACATACTTTCGTATTTAATTTTAAAAATAATATTTTTAATTAATCCTTCGTACTCCCACGCACTAACAACTTCTTCTAACCCGCCTGCCATAAAAACATTTGGGGCTTCGGAAAGAAATAAACCGCATTTTTCACAGATATATTTTCCCTCTTTTCCGCACGCCACACACGTTCTGGGCAATAAAATATCTATTATATTTTCTTTTATATTTTCTAATATTCTAGAAATTTCCCGCATGTGTTTTGTTGAGGATTCGCCTAAACAGATTTCAATCTTCTAGTGTTAATTTTCCTAATTTATTGCTTAGTTCTATTCTGGTAAGGCATTGTTCGGAAAATTCTTTATACTCCTCTGGTCCTGAGAATAATTCCCCTAAAATATCTTTATCAATTATCGGTGAATTTCTTTCTCCCGCATAATCCCCTAAGCTACTATAAGGATATTTAATGGCCCACTCATACGCCTTATCAAAGTTTCTAATCGCTTCGTTCAAACCACCGGGATAAAGTTCAAATACATTTTTTACTTGAATATAAACACTTAAATATTTAAAATATATTTCTTCGTTAATTAATTTTGATTTATATGGTCCTTGAAATAATCTTCCCGTTTCCTGATATTTTTCATTAAAATAAGTTGCCATTCCCGTACCTAATCTCCTCATAAATTTTGTAATGCCACCTTCCCGTATTTCTTTTAAGAATAAATGAAAATGATTTTCCAAAAGAGAGAATGCCATAATTTTTACAAGCGGTTTTCGTTCTGGCCAAGTTAATGGCCTAATAAATGGTTTGTTTGGGCCAGTCTTAAACAATTTCTGGACGTCACGGAATGGATTCATTAAAGTAAATTCATCGTTAAAATAATACAGCATTTCAAGAAAATGCCATTTATCCTTAGAATCACAAACTATCGGCTGCTTTCTATTACCCCTGTTGTAAATGTGCGCGAATGAATCTATTGTAATTTTCTCTTTTCTCATTTTTTTGGTTTGTTTAGGCGAATCCTAAGCAGACACCTATTTCGCTATTTCGACCACCTACGACACGCCTTCGTCGTCTAACAATTTTTTCGCTTTGTCCGCAATCACTTCTTTGATTTTACCCCATTCAATATCCTGTATCATCATTGGCGCTGGATCGCTTTCGGCATCGTCAAAATAGCTAAAACTTTTTAAAATATGAAGTTTATTGTATTCAGCGGTGCCGCCAGCCAAATAGAAATCTTTGGCAAAAGAACTGTCCCCTATTTTTTCCAAAATATATCTTGTTTTTTTATCAATTGATTCTGAATGCATTTTAATCACTTAAGATTAAAATATTGACGCTAAAAAGACGTTGATTTTTTACCAAGCACTTTGCTTTTAAGAAAATACTCTTTTATTTTTTCTTTGCCATAAAAATCAACCGCCCAATTAAAATCATCTTCTTCGCCAAAGGCCAAAATTCTTTCAATAAAAAATCGAACGTGTTTCCGCGGGTCGAGATCTTTAACATCCCAAAAAAGAGAAGTTTTTTGAAGTGTTTCCATAAATTTATTTTACCATAAAATTACAGTATTTTCCACTAACTAAGATGGAGAGGTAAATCCTCTCCATCTGCGCCTCCTGTGTAGGCGAATCCTCAACAAAGCATTGTTATGGATAAAAAATTAAAATGCTTATAATGGTCTATTTTTATAAAAAAATTCTCGCTTTTATTTACAAATATCTTTTTGGTGGCTAATACTAAAGAAAACAACTGTATCGTCTCGAAAATAAAATATTATGGAATTCAATTCGCAAATTAGCACTATTCAAAAAGATTTATTCTGGAGGTTTTGTATAATTTTTTTCTATATCTTTTAAGATTGTATCAATATAAGTTTTTTCTAGTTCTGAATAATCTAAAATATTTTCTCTTTGTTCTTTGGCTTTATCCATCTCCCCCAATTGAAGATAAATACCTAATAACATACGATTAGCATTCAAATCCTGCGGGTTATCTTTTAAAACTTCTTGAATATCAAACAAAACTTTTGTCAGATTATTTTTTATCAGCTCTTGAAGAGCATAAGCTACAGCATAATAATCTTCCTTATTCTGATAAAAATTCAGCGCTCCCATAAGGACTGTTTGTCCTCCAACCAATTCAGATTCTCTTCTTTTTATATCGTCTATCTTTTCTCGAGACAATTCTTCTTCTCCCGCCATTTTGTAAGCCATTGCCAAATACCAATGAAACTCCCTCAAACGTGGGTCTAAATCTATGACTTTTTGCAGTAATTCAAATTGTTCTTTGTATTTCCCTTGTGAAAACATGATATCTGATAGTCTCCAGTGCCCTCTTTGGTTTCTGGGCGACAATGCGATGGCTTTTCTTAAAGTAGACTCAGCTAAAACAAGTTTTTCTTTATCCCCAGTGAGTTGAAAAGAATTATTATAAATACTCGCCAATTGAAGATGAAGATAAAAATCTAAAGGATTTTCTTTGATATTTTTTTCAAATTCTTCCTCCGCAATATTAAGCTCATTTTTTATAGCTTCTCTATCCATAGAACAAGAATCAAAAAGGGATTGAGTAATTTTATTATAGAAATACTTGTTTCCATCTAATCGGCTCATTGGATGAATTTTAAAAGATTTCTGGAAAAGAGGAATTGATTCTCCTAAGGATTCGTTCATCGCTCGGGTAATGTAAAAAGAAGCCCTAGCTGGTTGGATATTGCCAAAATAAATTATTAAAATGACAAACATTATTAATGTAACGCCAAGCCAGGGAGAAATAGATTTTTTTGTCGTTTCTTTTCTATCGAACTCTTCTGATTTTTTCTGCTCTAAAATATAACCAACGAATGCCAATATTAAGAAAAACATCATATAGCTATTAATCGTATCCAGTAGCAATAAATTCTGTATAAAATAAACCACCAAAAGAACGGTTACGCCCATAAGAAACACGGCTTCTTTTTTATCTAAAGCTTCTCTACAGGTTTTTAAAAGAATAAAAATACTTGCAACAAAAATTGCCAAATAACTCAAAACTCCGAATAAGCCAGAGGCAATTCCGATATCAAAAATAATGTTATGAGCCCTGTCAAAAATAAGCTCTCCCCCTTGTTGAACTATAACCAATTTAGGATTAAAGTATTTAAAGAAAACTACATCGAAATTTTCAAGTCCCCAGCCGAATAGAAATTTCTCTTTCCAGCCGTCCCAGCTTGTTTGCCAAACAATAAACCTCGCCTGGAGTGTAGGACTTTCCCAAGTTGTTTTGAATTCGTTTTTAATGAAATCTGATTCAATAATAAGGATACAACCGATAGAAATTATCGAAATAAGGAAAATGCCCAAAATAAACCATTTTAACAACCTTCTTTTGAAGAATATTAGATATCCTAAAATTAATAGAAACAAACCGATAAAAAACGAAAGTATTGCCCCGCGACAACCAGAAAGAAATAAAGTTGGGAGTAAAACTGCTAAACTCGCCCCATAAAAAATGCGCCAGCCCCCTCCTTTTATTAAAAATAAAGTTAAGGCAAGATATATATTAAAAAGGAGATAAGAAGCGAGTAAAGAAGAATTCCACAATGTTCCTCCGTTTTTGATAGAAAATTGATCACTGAATAAAATCAAAGAAACAACTAAAACTCCTACTAAAATCGAAAAGGAAAAAATTCTTTCCCAATCTTTTCTGTTTTTAAATACATTGCTTAAAACAATAAAAAAGCCAAAAAGATGAAAGAAAGTTAATAGTCCACCCATTCTGTCAAAATTACCCCAAAGAGATTTTTCGAAATTAACTCCGGTAAAAGAGGTTAAAATAAGAATCCCTAAAAATAAAGAAATAACGATGGTCAAAATGTTAAATTTTGGCCGATAATTGGGATTGCAAACGAACAAAATAATATAGGCGATCAAAATAATGTCTACTATTATCCTAAAGAAAATTGTCGGAGGAAACGGAGGAGGGAAGAAAGACTTAGAGAAAACGACAGGAGTTAATAAGGTTAAATATGTACCATATTTAATTATATTCAAAAGCAACCTCTCTCTTGACAGATTGACAATTTTTCCAAATTTCAATATTTTTTCCAATGCCCTCTTCTCCATTGGATTTATTATATTCTCTTAAAAAAATCTAATCAAGTTTAAATATTTTGATAAACTAAAACAGTTCTTTTAAGCATTTTTTCTAGAGAGAATTCTTTTTTTGCTCTATTAAGAGCATTCTTCCCAAATTCTTTAACTATTTCATCATTAGCAACGATCTTTTTGATAACTTTCGTTAAAAACTCACTGTTTTTTGGGGGGACAACAAATCCAGTAATTCCATTTTGGTTAACGAAGGATGTTCCAGTACCCAATTCTGTAGAAATTACTGGTTTTCCACAAGCCATAGCTTCTATTAAAACTAAACCAAAGGCTTCTGATTCAAAAATTGAGGGTAAAACAAAAGCTCGGCAAGCTTGATAATAATTTACTAAATTTTTTTCTTTCATTGCTGGCAAAAAAAATACTTTACCTATCATATCTAACTTTTGAACCTTGTTTTTCAACTTCTCTTTTAGAGGCCCATCTCCTATAATCACTAAATTTATCTTAATATCTTTTACTGCCTCAACTAAATACTCCAATCCTTTATAGTAATTAATTCTTCCTAAAAACAAAATAAAATTTCCATATTTGTTTTTTAAACTTTCAACCTCTTTTTTGTTGTAATTTTCAAATAATTTAAGATTTACGCCAAAAGGAATTATTTCGCATTTTTCTTTAAACTTTTTTAAATAAGGAGAGCTTTTCAGAAGATTCGGATTAGAAATAATTATTTTTAAGGCTCTTTTTAAAGTATATAGGGTTAATGGTTTTAATAAAAAATTAATAATTTTTTGCCTGAAAATATCTGAGTGGTAATGAACTATTATTTTTTTATTTGGGTTAAATAAAAAAATGGCTAAATCCCCCAAAGGAAAAGGATAATGAAAATCAATAATATCTGCTTTTTGAGAAATTTTTTTAAATAATCTGAAAAAGTCAAAAGAAACGGGCATCCCCCAAAATAACCCAAAACTTGAGGCTCGATAAACTTTTACTCCGTTAATTTCTTCAACATTTCTTTTTCCGTTTGGTTGACAACACAAGACCTCAATTTCGAACTTATCTTTTTCGGTTAGTCCCTCGGCGATTTGTTGAACCACCTTTTCCACTCCCCCAATCCACGGATGATATAGTTTAGTTATTTGAAGAATTTTCATAATAATTTTATTTTAAAGCTTATCTGATTGCTAGCATTCAAGCTTTTTGAAAACATATTGTGATACCATCTCGAAATTGTTTAGGTAAAATTCGCCCCAGAATATTATAAATAAATCTTTTTATACCACTCGGACCGGAAAAATAATTACATAAATCACAACTAACGAGAATAAAACCCAGTTTTTCTCCAATTACAAGAAGTTCTTTAATGGTGTATTCTCGAAAATGCCCTGGGTTAATTCTACTTTCGCGAATCATTTCATAAGGATGTTGTCCTATCAGCATTTTTATTCTTTTACCCAACGAAATAGCATTAGGCGTTTGTATAACTAAATACCCATCCTTTTTCAGCCATGTCTTTATGCATACCAACACCAAATTTGGGGAAGTATATAGGTGTTCAATTAATTCAGCCATAATAATTAAATTATATTTTCCTATTTTTGGCCATTTTTTTTGATATTGACAGTCGTTAAGATCAAAACAAAAATGTTTATACTGAAAATGAGATTTAGATCTCTCCTCTTCTATTCCTAATGTATCTATGATTACTTTTGATAAAGTCTGACGCAAAATTTCTGTTTGGAACGATGGTCCTATATCAAGAATTTTTAACAACTCATTGTCTGATGTCCTCCTTATTTTAGAAATAATTCCATCTACCTTTTTTAAAAGAAATTCATAGCGCCTATAATGAAATTTAAGGTATACTTTTAGCTCTTCGTTGATATCCCATTTTTCAAAATAAGTGAGAATTTCTTTGGCCTTTCGTATTTCTTTTGTTTTTATTCTTTTGTCCATAAATTAAACGTGTAATCGAATATATTATAGAAAAATCATTATTATTTTCAAAAATTATGAAATAAATCTATTAATTTTTGAGCTGATTTTTCCCAAGAAAATCTTTTTATATTTTCAAATCCTTTTTTAACCAACGCTTGTCTTAATTTTTCATCAAAAGTAATTTTTTCCATCCCCTGGGCAATTTCTTCTACGTTGTAAGGATTAACATATAAAACCGAATTTCCGCCAACTTCTGGCAAGGAAGAGATATTTGAGGTTAAAACTGGTATTCCCAAGCTTTGAGCTTCCAAAATGGGCAACCCAAACCCTTCATAAAAAGAAGGAAAGGTTAGCATCTTTGCTTTTTTATATAAAGCGGCGACCTCTTCTCGAGTTAAAATGTCTGTTAAAATCACCCTTCTTTCTAATTGATTCTTTTTAATTTCTCCTTCCAGATCTAAAAATCTTTTGTCCCTTTTTCCGCCAATAACTAATAAGAAGTCTAAATTATTTTTTTCTCTGAAAATTTTAAATGCTTTGATTAAACCGATTAGGTTTTTTCTTGGCCGCCAATTTCCAATATACAAGAAATATGGCCTGTCAATTTTAAATTTATTTAAGGTTTTTTGGATAAAATCTTCACTAACTCCAGGAAGTTCCGGTACTCCCTCACAAATAACCTCAATTTTGTTTGGATTAATCTTATAAAGTTTGATTAATTCATTTTTAGAAAAATTAGAAATAGTAATAATTTTTTTACTAAAATATTTCGCGCTATAGTATATTATTTTAAAATAAGTTTTAGAAAATAAATTTTCAAATTCAAAAAATCTATCGTAAGCACAATCGTGAATTACCACTATTTTATTTTTATAAAAAATTGGGGCGATTGGTGAAGGAGAAAACAAAAAATCAATTTGATATTTTTTTAATAGAAAATAGAATCCTATTTGTTGGTAAAGAGCTTTACCATATTTAAATTTCAATCCTTTTATTTTTATCGTTTCTAATTGAGGGAAATTAAGTAATGGAGGTAAGTCTTCAGTGCAGAAAATAAAGAATTTTTCGTTTTTTTTAAATTTTAAAATATTTGAAATAATATTTTTTAAAAAAATTTCAGTCCCCTGAATACTTGAAAAAGGAATTAAATTAATAGCAATTCTCATGTTTTAAAAAAATAATTCTCGTTAAAAAATAATAACTAGTCTATAAAAATTATTAAAAAATTTTAGCATTCTTCTCAATGTTTATAAGTCTCTGGATCATCCTCTGGTTCAAAAATCATCCTAAAAAGATTATCAGAAAACTCATTTAAATTTCCTTTTTTTGCTTGTATTCTAAAAATCTGCCTTTTTATTCTAATGCAAAAATTATAAAATTTACTTCCGAAAAAAGATAACAAAAAATAGAAATAACTTTTGTAATCTAGCCAATTTGTTTTTATCGTTTTAATAAAATATTTTCTTCCCAACTTTACATCGCCTAACTTGCAATATGAATTAGCAAGATGTCTTAAATTGTTCACGTAATCTGCCTTTAAATATTTAAGGTAATCTTCTTTATGTTTTTCAAGTAGACCGCTAAAATCTTTTACTGTTTCTTTCTGACTGATAGTTTTCGTTATATTGGCCCTATGAACATAATACTTGAATAATGGTTTATTAATAAAATCGAAATTATAATTTTTTGAAATTCTTATCCATAAATCCCAATCTGTTATCATTTTAAAATTTTCATCAAAATTGCCAATTGTCTTCAATATTTCTTTTTTAAGAATAATACCGCTGGGAGTTAAGATGAAATTCTTTTTTAATATTTTATTAAAAATATTCCCGCGATAAGATAGAGGTAATTCATATTTTGCGATAATTTCTTCATTCTCTTTTTTTATTGCTAACGCTCCACAGCCAATAAATCCTAATTTTTCATCTTTTGATTTTTTCAAAAAAGATACTTGTTCTTCCAGTTTTTCTGGCAGCCATTGATCGTCACTGTCTAAAAAAGCCAAATAATTACCTGCTGAATATTTTATTCCGGTGTTCCGGGGGCCTGCCGTTCCACCGCTGTTTTCCTGATAAATATATTTTATTCTTTTATCTTTTTTGACAAATTTCCACACTATTTTTTTGGTATCATCTATCGAACCATCATCCACAACAATTAATTCAAAATCTGTAAATGTCTGGTTCAAAACACTTTGAATGGATTGAATCAAAAAATTAGCTCGATTATAAGTAGGTATAATTATTGAAACTTCTGGCATAATAATATTTAGAAACCCCTTTAGTATAATTTCTAAAAATTAAACACTTAAGGATGTGAAAAATAAGAGTTAGCTTCCTCTATTTCTATTGGCGAATTTATGTTGAAATACCTGTCACAGATAGGAAATGATTTAATTCTATGTCCGTCATCTATCGCGCACTGTATCATATCGACCAGTTCTTTTTCGCCTCTTTTTGGATTAACAGGGGTTTTATTAATATAACCTAATATCTCATTTTTAAATATACAATTTCCGGTTCCCATAATATTATTAAGCGGTTTAATAGGTTTTTCTATTAAACGATAAATAATATTATTTTCTTCTTCTAATACCGCATAAGTTCCTTTAATCAAACTTTCATCTTCTACGTGGATTATTCCGCAAAGGGAAAAAAGATTTTCATCATAATACTTATTTATCATTTCTAGATGTCTTGGATTAATCATCAATTCATCTCCAAGCATTAACATAAAACCTTCATCTTTCAACGCCTCTTTTGCACATTCAATTGCGTGGACAAGCCCTTTTTGTTCTGCTTGGAATATATATTTAATAGGTACCCCCTTGTAACTATTACCGCACCTCTGTATTATTTTTTCGGCCTGATAGCCAACCACGATTAATATTTCAGGAGAGCAAATCTTTACAGAACACTCCAAGCTGTATTCTATAACCGGTCTTCCCTCTAATTCAAAAAGGCACTTATTATTTTCATCACAAAACTCCCCCATTCTTTTTCCTCTCCCTGCGGCTAATATTAATGATTTTAAAGCCATTTTATCTTGAATTATTTTTTAGCATGAAAATTTGGGCAAAATTGACAGAAAGAAGGAACTTCTCCCTTTTTTATAACCTTCCTAAGATCTTTATATGGTTGACTATTCCATATTTCTTTGAAATTTTTTTCAAAAATATTTCCTAAAGAAGCTTTAAACATCATAAAACAACAAGGAAAAACTTCTCCCTGGATATTAATATATGGTCTTAACCAATAAGAGCATAGGTTTATTGTTTTTTTCTCAATATTCTCCCATTGCAACAAGATGTTTAAATTTTTAGCTTTTTCATTCGCTTTGTCGATTATTTTTGGAGGTATTTCTGTCGATAAGTCTTCGCGCCCCAGTATTTTTGAAAATATAATAGTCGTTCTTTCTGGTTTAGAAATAGAATTTATCAATTCAATAAAATTATTTATTTCATTAAGATTATATTTATTTACTACGTACTTGAAGCCAATTTCAGGAAAATTAGATTTTTTTGATTTTTTTATTTGAAAAAGATTTTTTAAGTTACTAATAATATCTCCAAAATTAGCCCCAATTCTTATTTTTTCATAAGTTTCTTTTGTCGCCCCATCTAATGAACAAAAGGTTCTGTCTATTTTTAAATCAATTAATTCACTGGCAGCTTTTTTATCGATAAAAAAGAAATTGTCAATAAATATTACCATAATATTTATTGATTTAGCATATTTTATCATTCTTAAAAAATCTTTATTAAGATAGTTTTCTCCTATCCCGGCAATAGTAATACTGTTTAGATTAGAAAATTGATCAACGATTTTTTTAAAACTATCAAAAGACATATCATCGTATCCCCTTTCTAGAACACGATCTCTAGGGCATATTATGCAATTTAAATTACATTTATTAGTAATTTCAATTTGAATATCAAAAGGGGGATTTTTGAATAAATAAGGAAAAAAGTTTTTAGAAAACAAAAAGAGTCTCTGAAATGATTTAGTAAAATATTCTTTAATATATAAATATTTATTGATCAATACCATAAGGAAAAATTATTAAGAATGCTGATAATAATTTATGCAGTATTTATTTTTAATATTTTCTGTTTTATATATTTTTTTATTTTAAACCACTCTTTATTTTTAATCGCTCGCCAAACCAACGAAACAAAATTAATCAGCGGTACGACAATTCCTCGCCTACTGACAATACCGTGAATATAAATTTTTTCCCTGAAGTCAATTTCAATCCAAATTTTTATAAAGATATATAGAAAAAAATATAATGGCCAATTTAATTTATATTCTATAAAATGTTTGTTTATCAATAAAGAAAAAATTCTGGGCGGAATTTTTCTGCCATTTTGACTAAATAAATCTATTAAAAAAAATAATCTATTAAAATAAGTATTTCTGGGAAGGAAATAATTCTTTTGGTAAATTTCTTTAAATTCATCCTTGATTATTCCTTCTTTTTTTGCCATATCGTATAGCTCCGTCCCAGGATAAAAAGTTAAAGAAAAAAAATCAAAATGACAAAGAATAGGAAAATTATTTAAAAATTTCAAATTTTCTATAATATCATTTTCATTTTCCCAATAATTATCAATAATAAATTCATAAGTGACTAAGGGGATTTTATTTTTGAATTCAGCTATGATTTTAGCCGTTTTTTCAATTTGAGAATTTGAATAATGTCTTTGAAAAAATCTTTTTGTTTTTTCATTCCCGGTTTGCACGCCCATTTTCAAAAAAAATAAACCCGCGTCAGCCATAGAAGCCATTTTTTCTCTGGTCACCGCTAAAGGATGTATTCCAACAACAACAAAAGGTAGGTTTATTTCTTTTTTATATTTTTCTGAAAAATCCTTAATTTCTTTTTCCGATAAACCAAAAAAATTATCATCATAAAAAAATATAATTTTAATAAAAGGTGCTTTCCCTTTCATATCTTTTAATTCTTCAATAACCATATCAACGCTTCTTTTCCTAAAAGGAATTTGTCCGGAATATAATTTATTGAAATAATTATTGCAACAGTATGTGCAGGAAAAAGGACAGCCACGGGTGAAAAAAATAGGATAACCGTGACGATTTAAATCATCGAAGAATCGTTCAGACACCGCTTCGTCCATCCTATAGTTTTTTCCTTCAAAAATTATGTATTGGTTCCTGAGGTCAAAATCCTGAAAAGGAAGAGAATCCAAGTCTTGGATGAGAGGCCTTAACGGATTTAAGGTAATGTTCCCTTTTTTGTCTTTTAGGCCGATGTTTCTAACTTTGGAATAATCTTCTCCCTTTTCCATCTTTTCTGCCAACTC